>CALBTQ010000692.1 GCA_937967875.1 uncultured Pseudomonadota bacterium | reverse complement strand
CCGAGATCTACACTCTTTCCCTACACGACGCTCTTCCGATCTCCTCGATGAAATCGGCGAACTGCCGTTGCCGGCGCAAGTGCGGTTGTTGCGCGTACTGCATAACAAGGAGTTTGAGCGCGTCGGCGGCGCCGAGATCATCCGCGCCGACGTGCGCATTATCGTGGCGACCAACCGCAATCTGGACGAGATGGTCGGCAAAGGCGAGTTTCGCGAGGATTTGTATTTCCGCTTAAATGTGTTTCCGATCCTCATTCCGCCGCTGCGGCAGCGCAAGATCGACATTCCGGCGCTGGTCCATCATTTCCTGGACAAGAAAACCGACGAGCTGAAAATACCGATCCAGCCGAAGCTCGCGCCCACGGCGATGCAACGCCTGGTGGAGCACGACTGGCCGGGCAACGTACGCGAACTGGAGAACCTGATCGAACGCGAGCTGATCCTCAACAAGGACGGCGTGCTGCGCTTCAACCAGTTGATCGTGCAATCGGCGCGCAAGGCGAAAGACAGCGAGGAATACCGCTATCGGCCGCTGCCGCTGGACGAAGTGGTCGCCCAGCACATCCAATACATTTTAAAGAAAACCGGCGGACAGGTGCACGGCCCCAACGGCGCGGCGCGGCTGTTGGGGATCAATCCCAGCACGTTGCGCAGTAAAATGAGGAAACTGGGCATTCCCTACGGACGGGAATTTCAGGCCGGCAAGCGCGCATCGAAAGCGTAAAGCGTCTTCCGTGCGGGTTTTCGCTTGACGCTGTTCGCCGCTCGCCGTTACCATCGCCGCGGAGATCAAGCGGCGGTGAGAAAATATTTTACCTATCTAATGCGTCCGTTGCGCATCATCGCGGTGGTGCTTGCGCTGACGATCGTCACCGACATCGCGCTGGCGCGCTATTTCAATCGCGAAGGAATGTTTTTGCGTACGACGGGCCGTTCGCTGGCGGCGCTGCCGTATCTGCTGCAAAGCTACGAACGCCACGACGGCCGGTCGGTGGTGTTTCTGGGCAGCTCGGTGGTGCACGGATCGTCGTACACGCAGCCGGAGCAAACCGCCCCGCAGGTCGTCGAGCGTCTGTTGCGCGAGCGTCCGGAAACGGCCGATGTGCGCTGCTTCAATTTCGCCGTACCTTCCGCCACGATGGGCGATCTGTATTGCTTGTTGTCGTACTTTAAAGCGAACAAGCCCGATCTGGTCGTGCTGACGATCAACCCCAAGTTTTTCTGCCGGGCGGTGTTCGGCGACGCGGCGGTGCGTTATCCGCGTTTATGGGGAATGGCCGCGCCGGCGGACCGCGCGCGCATCGCGTCGCATGACGGCCTGACCTTTGCGAGATCGGAAGAGCGTCGTGTAGGGAAAGAGTGTAGATCTCG
>CALBTQ010000691.1 GCA_937967875.1 uncultured Pseudomonadota bacterium | reverse complement strand
ATCCGGCGACCCCCGAGATCTCCCCTCTTTCCCTACACGACGCTCTTCCGATCTGCGCGCGACTACGCCGAAATGCGCCTGTCGGTGCACGACGAATATTTCACGCGCCTGGTCGGTATTCTCGAGCACTATCGCGCCAACGGCGGCTTGTCGGACGCCGACGGCAATTTCCTCGACGAACTGGAAGCGCAGGATTCCGTATTCGCGGACGTCGATCCGCTATGGTGGAAAAAGTAACATGCCCGAACTTCGCAAATGTCCGATTACCGAACGGTGGGTGATCATCTCCACCGAACGCGCTAAGCGGCCGCTGAATCTCGAACCGGAACCGCCGCTCGAACAGCCGGGCATCTGTCCGTTCTGCCCGGGCAACGAACACCTGACCCCGCGCGAAATCCTGGCCGACCGCGATTCCGGCGGTATGAACGATCCCAACTGGCGCGTCCGCGTGATTCCCAACAAGTTTCCCGCCCTGCGCGTCGAGGGCGATTTGGATCGGCAGGGCGTCGGGCTCTACGACAAGATGAACGGCGTCGGCGCGCACGAGATCATCATCGAAACGCCGGCCCACGACCGCAAGATGTCGCAGTACAACGAGCACGAATTGCAGTGTGTGCTGCGGGCTTACCGCAATCGCATGAACGATCTGAAGCGCGACGTGCGTTTCAAATACACCCTCGTGTTCAAGAACGAAGGCGCGGGCGCGGGCGCGACGCAGCCGCACAGCCACAGCCAGTTGATCGCGCTGCCCATCGTGCCCAAATCGGTCATGGAGGAACTCAAGGGCAGCGAGCGGTATTTCGATTTCAAGCAGCGCTGCATTTACTGCGACATCGTGCGCCAGGAATTGCACGACAACGAACGGCTCGTCGCGGAAAATCCCGACTTCGTGGTCATCGCTCCCTTCGCCAGCCGGCATCCCTTCGAGTTGTGGATTCTCCCGCGCGAACATTACGCGCGCTTCGAGGAAACCAACGACGAGCAATTCGCCTTTCTGGCGAAGATTCTCTCCGAAACGCTGCGCCGCCTCGAACGGGCCGTGGGCGAAACGGCTTACAACCTGACGCTGCACACCATGCCCTTCGGGCAGGGCGTGACCGCGCACTATCACTGGCACATCGAAATCACCTCGCGCCTGACGAAAATCGCAGGCTTCGAGCGCGGCAGCGGTTTTTACATCAACCCCACGCCGCCCGAGGAAGCGGCGGAGTATTTGCGCAAGATCAAACTCTAGGAGTCGACGATGCCCAGCATGAAAGTGATCGGCACCGGGATGTACGTTCCCGAGCGGGTCGTGACCAACGACGATCTGGCCAAGCTGTTCGAAACCTCCGACGAATGGATCGTGCAACGCACCGGCATCAAGGAACGGCGTTTCGTGCCCGAGGGCATGAGCGGCACCGAGATGGTCAAGCGCGCCGCCGACATCGCGCTGGCCGAGGCGGGCATCGAAGCCGGCGAAATCGAAGCGGTCATTTCCGCGACGTTGAGCATGGACCACATGTTCCCCGGCATGGCCCCCCTGGTGCAAAACGCGCTGGGCATCAACGGCGGCGCGGTGATGGACATCCGCAACCAATGCACCGGTTTCCTCTACGCGATGGCTGTGGCCGACGCCTGGATCCGCCAGGGATTGTTCAAGACGATCCTGGTCACCGGTTCGGAGATTCACTCGACCGCGCTGGACTTCTCCAAAGAGGGGCGCGACGTAACCGTGATCTTCGGCGACGGCGCGGGCGTGTTCATCTGTCAGGCGACCGACGAGGAGGACAAGGGCGTGGTGGCGACCGATCTGCACGGCGACGGCAAGTACTTCCGCGCCCTGTGGACCGAAATGGAAAGCTCGGTGAAGCACCCGCGCCTGACGCACAAGATGATCGAGGAAAGCCGCATCTATCCGAAGATGAAAGGCCCGCTGGTCTTTTCGCACGCCATCCGGCGGTTGCCCGAAACGATGAAAACCGCCTGCGACAAGGCGGGCGTCAAACCGGAAGAGGTCGACTTCTGGGTGCTGCACCAGGCCAATTTACGCATCAACGAATTCGCCTGCCAGACGGCCGGTGTCCCGCCGGAGAAGACGCTCAACAACATCGAGAAGTACGGCAACACGACCGCCGCGACACTGCCCATCGTCGCCCACGAAGCGTTGAAAAAGAAGTTGATCAAGCCCGGCATGCTGGTCGGCTTCGCGTCCTTCGGCGCCGGGTACACCTGGGGTGCGATGCTCATGCGCTGGTAGCCGTTACAGCAGCGCCGTTCCCAGTGCGATTCCCGCCGGACTGCATATCCATCCGACTAGGCACATGCCCCAGGCGATGCCCGTGGCCGGGCGCGCGCGCGAGGTCTCTTCGCCGAAAACGGTGAACAACGCCACCGTGTACAGACCGACGGTGAGGCTGTAGGCGATGATGATCGCCTTGGCCAGATCGGCCGCACCCAGGCGATGCGCGACGAACAAACCCAGCGTCAACGCCAGCGCGACCGCCGCGAGCTTGGTCAGTTTCAGCCAGCCCATGCGCGCGTACAGCAACCCGGCGAAGGCGGCGACCAGAAAGTGAAACAGCCCGTTGGACAGCCAATCGTGCGCGGTCGAGTACACCGGCCATTGCCCCGGCGCGCGCGACACCTGCACGAACAGCGCGGTGTCGATCAGCACGACCGCCGCCAGCGGCCAAAGCCGTAACGGCATGGTCTTGAGCGGCCGCTCTCCGCCCGGCGTTTCGGCCGGCACGGAAGTGAGAATATCGTAGAAAACCAAGGCCAGTGCGACGTTGCCCAGCATCAGGCCCAGATCGAATAGACCGATTTTATCCGGCGTCGCGGTGAACAGCGCCAGGACGTTCGCCATCAGGTAGACGATCGCGGCGGTGAACCCGGCGAAGATGCCGCGCACGCGGAAGGGCAACAGCGACAAAAAGAGAAACAGCAGCACGACGATCAGCAAGCCCAACGCCAGGCCCATCGGTGCGAACACCGCCGTGAGCGTCCAGCGCCCCGGCGCCTGCATTGCCAGCACTGCGCACAGCGCGACGGCGCCCGACAGATAGGCCGTGGCTTGTACCAACTGCCCCGGCCGCGCCCGCTTGCGGTCGATCCAATATCCGGCCAGCAGCGAGCCGGCGATGCCCAGCAACGCCAGCAGGCCGAAGCCGATCGTTAGATCCTCTTCGCGCAATTGCAGTTCGCCGGTCGCGCGTCCCAAGAGCGCGTATTGCACGAAGGTCACGTAGAACGTGAAGCTCGCGCCCAACAACCACGAAACGATGCCCCACGCCCATAACTGCGATTTGGCCGGCAACGGTGTGTTCACCACAGACTCCGCAACAGATCAAGGCCGATCATCGGCAGGCGCCGCATGAACATGCGCCCGGTTTCCAGGTAGCTGGGTTGATCGGTCATGATGTCCATCAAATAGCGCCGCAAGGTGGCGCTGCGCGCGGCGACGCCGAACACGCGCTCCATCGTGCGCGGATCGTAAAAGCGCGCCGACAGATCGCTCGTCTTCTCCAACTCGCGCCCGTAGGCGTCGTGCCACGCCACTTCGTAATGGCGATGGTCGCCCGCCGGCAATGCCTGCGCCAGCAGCGCGCCGCCCCACAGCGCATACAAAATGCCTTCGCCGGTCAACGCGTCCACGTGCCCGGCGGCGTCGCCGATCACCGCGAAGTTCGCTCCGGTCGTCGGTCTGCGAAAGAACGACGGATCGCGGATGAACGGAATCGGCGCGGCCCACTTCTGCCGCACAACTGCGGTCGGATAATGTGCGACGCGGATGCGCTCGACCTCGGCCCACATGTCCAAAGTCGGATCGCTCGACCCGCCGCCCAGGCAAATGTGGTCGGGGCGCGGGTACGCCCACACGTACCCCGGTTTGGGCAGGAACCAGGTGACCGCCTCGGTCTGTTGCGCTTCGATGAAATACCCGACGGTCATGCTGACCAGATGCTTGGGGATCGGCCCGAGCAGGTCGCGCCGCACCACCGAAAAACAGCCGTCCGCGCCGATGACGAAATCGAAACGATATTCGTGCGCGCCGTGCAGCACGACCTCGCGGCCCGCTTGCTCGACGCGGCGGATGCGTTGATGAATGAATTTCGCGCCGGTTTGCTTGGCCAACTCGCGCAGATAGCCGTCGAAGAGCTTGCGCTCGATGATCCACATCGGCCGCCCGCTTTGCAAGCGCACCGGCAAGCCCGACGGCGAGGTGAAAACGCCGACGTCCACCGCCCGGCGCGGCCCGTCGTAGGCCAGCACCTCGGCGAAACGCTCGCGCACTTTGGGCGGCACGCCTCCGCCGCAAGGCTTCTCCCAGGCGGTTGCTTGTCGATCGAAGAGGGTGACGTCGGCCCCTTGGCGGGCGAGGAGGGAGGCGCAGTAGGAACCGGCCGGACCCGCGCCGACGATCGCGATGCGCATCAGGCCCATCCCTGGAAGCCGGTGACGATCAAGGCGACCAGCAGCAGCGCCCACACGGTGATTTCGCTTTTGATCGTGCCGCCGCACAGCTCGGTCACCTCGTCGATTTCCTCGATCGGCCGACTCGCGCGGTCGGTCAGGCGGATGACGAGCGGCGTCACCAGCATCGCCAGCGCCGCCGTCCGCGGCAAGATGCCGGTGAAGACGCCGCCGACCAGCAGCGCCAGCGCCACGTACAGCAGCGTCGCCCACAACTTGATGCCCAGCGCCGGGCCGAAGCGCACGACCAGATTGTTTTTCCCGACCGTCTTGTCGGCGACGTAATCGGGCACCTCGTTGATTGTGATGATCGCTGCCGCCCACAGCCCGACGATTAGGCCGATCAGCAGCGAGGTCAGGTCGATGCTGCGCAGTTGCGTGTAATAACCAGTCCAGACCAGCGCCGGACCGAAGTTGAGCAGAATGAACAATTCACCGAAGCCGCGATAGGCCAGCCACACCGGCCGCCAGGTATAAAACCAACCGCTGGCCAGGCCGAAAACGACCAGCAGCAACAGCGGCCAGCCGGTCAGGCTGATCAAGATGAAAAACAACACCGCGCCGATGCCGAAGAAAATCACCGCGGCGATTTTCAGCTTCCAGGCCGGCAGCATGTTTTCCTGAATGACCCGCGTGCCGCCGGAAAAGGGCGTGCGCACCTCGTTGATGTCGTCGGTGCCCGACACGTGATCGTAATAATCGTTGAGCAGGTTGGTGCCCGCGTGGCTGCACCAGACGGCGAGCATGGTCAGTGCGAACAGACCCCACGAAATGTCGCTCGTCTGCGCGAAGGCGACCGCCGCGCCCAGACTGGTGGGAACGAAGCTGACCAGCAGGAAGCCGCGATAGAATCCAATCGCGCGGATCCAGGCTTTCATCTGTGTGTCTCCGAACCGAAGGTGAAATCAGGTGCCGATTTGCCAGGAGCGCAAATACTCTTCCTGTTCGGGCGTCAGCGTGTCGATGGTGATGCCCATCGCGGCCAGTTTGAGGCGCGCGATTTCCTTGTCGATGTCTTCCGGCACCGGGTAGACGGTCTTTTCCAACGCCGGCTTTTTCGCCCACAGGTATTCGAGCGACAGCGCCTGGTTGGCGAAACTCATATCCATCACGCCGCTGGGATGCCCTTCGGCGGCGGCGAGGTTGATCAAGCGGCCTTCGCCCAGTACGCACACGTGCTTGCCGCTTTTGAGCGTGTACTCTTCGACGAACGGGCGCACCTCTTTGTGCTCGACGGCGATCTGCGCCAGCCCCTTGAGGTTGAGCTCGACGTTGAAGTGGCCGCTGTTGGCGACGATCGCGCCGTCCTTCATCATCTCGAAGTGCGGCACGTCGATGACGTTAATGTCGCCGGTCAGCGTGCAGAAGAAATCGCCGATCTTCGCCGCTTCGGCGATCGGCATCACGCGGAAGCCGTCCATCACCGCTTCGAGCGAAACCATCGGATCGACTTCGCAGACGATCACGTTCGCGCCCATGCCGCGCGCCCGCATGGCCATGCCGCGGCCGCACCAGCCGTAGCCGGAGACGACGAAATTGCTGCCGGCCAGCAACCGGTTGGTGGCGCGCACCATGCCGTCGATCGTCGACTGGCCGGTGCCGTAGCGATTGTCGAAGAAGTGTTTGGTTTTGGCGTCGTTGACCGCGATGATCGGGAAGCCCAGCACGCCTTCGGCGGCCATCGCCCGCAGGCGGATCACGCCGGTGGTCGTTTCTTCGGTGCCGCAGACCACTTCGGCGAGTTGATTCTTGCGCTCTTTGTGCAACACGCTGACCAGGTCCGCACCGTCGTCCATCGTCACCTGAGGGTGGAAATCCAGCGCGGCGTTGATGTGCGAATAGTACGTTTCGTTGTCTTCGCCCTTGATCGAGAAGACGGGGATTTCGTCGTGCACCACCAGGCTCGCCGCCGTGTCGTCCTGCGTCGACAGCGGATTGGAGGCGCACAGCACCGTATCGGCGCCGCCCGCTTTGAGGGTTTTCATCAGGTTGGCGGTCTCGGTGGTCACATGCAAACAGGCGGCGACGGTCAAGCCCGCCAGCGGTTTTTCCTTGCTGAATCGTTCGCGGATCAAACGCAGCACGGGCATGTCTTTTTCGGCCCAATCGATGCGCTTTTTACCCAGTTCCGCCAACGCCAGATCTTTGACGTGATGCTTGATCATCTCCCTCTCCTTTGCTGAGAAATACAAACGGGTAGGCTAGCGCCTACCCGTCGTTTCATCAAGTGATTTCGCTACCGGACGGCCTTTTTCAGATCCTCGATTTTGTCGGTTTTTTCCCAACTGAAAATCTCGCGCCCGAAGTGACCGTAGGCGGCCGTTTTCTTGTAAATCGGCTGCAGCAGATCCAGGTGGCGAATGATCTCCGCCGGCTTGAGCGGGAACACGTCGCGGATGGCCAGGGCGATCTTGTCCGGGTCGACGTTGTGCGTGCCGAAGGTGTCGACGTACACGCTGACCGGATCGGCCACGCCGATCACGTAGCCGAGTTGCACTTCGCAGCGATGCGCCAGCCCCGCCGCGACCACGTTTTTCGCGATGTAGCGCGCCATGTAGCTTGCGCTGCGGTCCACCTTGCTCGGATCCTTGCCCGAGAAAGCGCCGCCGCCGTGCCGGCCCATGCCGCCGTAGGTGTCCACGACGATCTTGCGCCCGGTCAGACCGCAGTCGCCCTGCGGACCGCCGATGACGAACCGCCCGGTGGCGTTGATGTGATAGATCGTCTTGTCGTCGAGCAGTTCGGCCGGCAGTGATTTGAAAATAACTTCATTTTTGACGCCCTCGACGATCTCGTCGTAGGTCACGCGCGGCGAATGCTGCGTGGCGATGACCACCGTGTGAATGCGCACCGGTTGGTTGTCGACGTATTCCACCGAAACCTGGCTCTTGCCGTCGGGACGCAGGAAATTCAAACGGCCTTCCTTGCGCGCCAACGACAACCCTTCGGTCAGTTTATGTGCGTAGAAAATCGGCGCGGGCATCAGCGTGGCGGTTTCGTTCACCGCGTAACCGAACATGATGCCCTGGTCGCCGGCGCCCTGTTCTTCGTGCAGGCCCTCGCCGGCGGTGACGCCCTGTGAAATGTCCGGGCTCTGGCGATCGATGCTGGTAATCACCGCGCAGGTCTCCCAGTCGAAACCCATGTTCGAGTCGTTGTACCCGATTTCGCGAATCGTATCGCGCACGACCTGGGGCATGTGGACGTAAGTGTTGGTGGTGATTTCGCCGGCGATAACCGCCATGCCGGTGGTGACCAACGTTTCGCAAGCGACGCGACTGGTCGGATCGTCTTTGATGATGGCGTCGAGAACTGAATCCGAGATTTGATCGGCGATCTTGTCGGGGTGGCCCTCGGTCACCGATTCGGACGTGAACAGGAAGTTCTTTTGGGACATATCGCTTCCTCCAACTGAGGGAAATTCAACCAACATTCGATCGGCAGATTATAGACATCCACCGTCGCTTGTCAACGCAAATGCTTTTTAGTCTCAACAGGATGGCGCTAATTGCCGTCCAGCAGCCGTTTTTCGACGATTGTCTGCGCCAGCGTCTTGGCGATCAACGCCGCGCCGTGCTCGTTGAAATGGACGCAATCGATTTCGGGAAAGAAGAAAAAATCGGGGCGCGTGCGGAATTGTTCGACTAGGTCGATGCCGATCGCACCGGTGCGGGCGATCACCGCGCGGGTGGCGTCGATGTACTTTATATGGAGCGACTGATCGGTGTTGTTCTGTTCCAGGTACGGCGGCACGATCAGAATCGGCACGATGTTGTCGCGCCGCGACGTCTCGACGATCGCGGTCAGGTTTTCCTCGTACGGCGGCAGCGGCACGCGCAGGACGCCGGCCGGCTTCGAGCGCGGTTTCATCGTGGTGCGCAGCAGGCGATAGGTGCGCAGGAAGGCCAGTCTTTTCTGGAGGAACAAAACGGCGGACGAGGGCACACGGGCCTGGTGATCGCTGATGCCGATGCCGCTGTCCATGTGGTCGTTCCAGCCGAACTCGACGGTCACGATCGCCGGATGATATTGCCGTAGTTCATGCTCCAGGTAGCGTCGTCCCTGATACGAGGTGTAGCCCGAGACGCCGGCGTTGAAAACCTGCACCGACTTCGTGTAGCCGGCCTCGTGCAACGCTTTGGGCAAAAACGCGGCATAGGATTTATTGACATCGACCACCAGCACCGAATCGGCCATGCAGATGATGCGCGGATCGTAGTCGTTGAAATGCGGATCATTGCCCTCGATTTTCCAGAAACGAATGGGATCCGGCTTGCCTTCGACCACCACGTCACCGAGCCGGAAGCGGAAATCGGCCACGCCCGGATCGCCGCGATAATCGACTGCGCGCAGCGTCGCTTCGAAAGCAACCAGCAAACCGACCGTAACGATCAGTCCGAACAATAAGTTGCGCGTGTGTTTCCGGCGCCACCGTCTCATGGCCGGCTCGCCGGCGGCTTGACGACGCGGAAGACGGCGTAGTTGCCTTCCTGAAATTCCTTGACGAACTCCAGGCCGTGGAAGGTGGCCCGGTTTTCGTCTTTCGGAATCGGGAAGGCGTCGAGGTTCGAATTGACGTGCGGGATGTTGGCGAAGGTGTAATCCAGGATGACGATCGTCGGCGTCTTTTCGGTCAACATCCGTTCAAGCGCGTTCTCCTGGATTTTATCGGTGCCCGCTTCCCATTCGATGCTGACGAAATTTTCGTGTTCCAAGCCGCTCTCGATCACCACGTACGGGTGAAACTGCTTGTCGGCCAGCACTCGATCCTTGTCGGATGAGTTGTTGCGCAGCCACTTCACGACGTTCTGGATGTCGATCGGAAACTGGTTTTTCTGCGCCTGTGCGTATCCCAGATTCACTTGGTAGCCGGCGATGATCAGCACCGCCGCCGTCAATACGTGCACGAATTCCGGCCGGTGCGAGCATAGCCAGTCGTGCATGCGGGCCAGGAGCAACGCCGCGTAGGGCAGCAGCAGCGTGGCGAACGACAGCGAGTAGCGCTCCAGCGAGGGGTCCATCGTGTTGGTGTAGGACTTGTAATGCACCACCGCGAACGGCGCCGCGAGGATCGCCGCGAAGATCCACCCCTGGCGTTTGTACAGGCTGTAGATCAGGCCGATCAATAGCAGCGCCGCGACCGGCGCGCCCACGCCGTAAAAGATGTTCACCGACCAGCCGGTCAGCCGCTCGAAATCGCTGTACACCCACGGCATGTATTGATGCGCGATGGTGGCGGCGACCTTCGAGAAGTTCGTCGGATCGCCGGTCAGTTTATACGTTTCGTACATATGCACGAGGGGAAAAAGCGAACATAGTGCGCCGAAGACGAAGGTGGCGACGATCTTGCGTTTCAACAGCAGCAGCAAGCACAACACCGGCAGGAACAGCCACGCTTCGTAACGCAGCATGCCCGCCCCGGTGAAGCCGACGGCCGCGACGATTGTATTGAACCACTGATCCTGCTCGCGATTGCGCAGGCGCAAAAACGCGTACAAACCCATCGTCAGGAAGAAGATGTACGGCGTTTCGGCAATCCCCGTCGGGCTGGCGCGTAGATGCATGGGGAAGGCGGCGTAAAGCAGGCCGCCGAACAGCGCTTCCTTCGTGCCCAGTTCCTCGCGCAGCGCACCGTAAAAAAACGCGACGCTGAACGTGCCCACGATCACGCCGAACAACCGCAGCGGCGTCACCCAATCGCCGAACAGCCAATACAACGCGTAAATCAGCCAGGTGTGCAGCGGGCCGAAATTGGGGTCGGGGTAGGGCATGCCGCCGTAAACCCAGCCGCGCGCGAGATTGATCTTGCTGTAGCTCTCGCCTTCATGGGAGAAGATGTTGCCGAATTGATGATAGAAGAACAGGCGCAAACCCAGCGTCAGGGCGATGATTCCCCAGAAGTATAATGTTTCTCTTTTCAATTGTTTGCGCATCGGTTGACCCTACCACCAAAGCGGCAGCCTTGCCAATACGGTCAGCTTGCGTTCCGGGGAATTTTTCGGCGCGGCGCCGATGCGCACCGTGGCGATCTGCTGGATCATCGGCGGTACGATCGTCACTTTGCCGTCGCTGCGCTTGCTGCGCTCCAGGGCGATCTGCGCCAGGCGCACGCCGGGCCCGGCGACGCTCTCGGATAAATCGATCGTCTCATGGTGTTGCCACAGCAAGCCTTCTTGCTGATCGAAGCAGTCGATGACGACCTGATAAACGTCCGCGCCGCCCGGTTCGTCGGTCAGTTCGACCAGCACCCGCCGGTCGATGCCCGGCACGTAAGGCTCGCTCGCGTGCGGTTGGCCGATCAGCTCGAGCCGCGCCGGCGTTTCGTGATTGACGATGCGCCCCTGTCGCGGCCACGGCGGATCGAGTTTGCTCCATTCGACGAATTGCTGCTGGTCGGTCGGGAACACGTCCTCCAGCCGGTAGGCGACAAATACGCCGTTGTCCAGCAGCCGCGTGGCCATCCAATCGCGGTCCAGCTCTTCGCTCCAACGCGGATCGTCGCGGCGGCGATCCAGAACGATCCCGACGATTTTCTTGTCGCGCAGCAGGCTCGCCAGACCGTCGCGCTCGGCGATGCTTTGCTCGCGCGGCGAGAGGTCGGCGAACGAGGCGACGTTGCGCTCGCTGCTCAGCAGGAAATTCATTGCCATGCCCCCGCCGAACACGCCTTCGCCGATGTCCAGCCGGCGCAACGCTTCGACCCGCGCGGCGCAGTGACGATCCGCCTCGTTCAGCGTGCGATAGGCGAACGCCGGTCCGCCGACAGTCGCGACGATCAACACCAGCGGCACGACGTACCGGCGCCGGTCATTCGTATCCGTCGCCGACGGCAGCAGCGCGTCCAGACGCACGGCGGTCGACCAGCCCAACATGGCGGCGGCCACGCCCACGGCCGTTTCGCGCAGCGTCGGGCTGCCGGTGACGATCAACCCGAGCGCGACCAGGCCCATCCACCAGGCGCTGCGGTCGAACAGCGATACGCGTTTCCACGAGAGTACGCCGGGCAGAACCAACAGTGCGCTGCCCGCCGCGGCCAGGATCATCGCCGTCGAGCCGAGCAAATCCGCCGCCGGCAGACCGGGCGACAGCGCGGGCAGTTCGGCGGCATAGCGGACGATCGTCAGCGGAACGAACAGCGCGAAGAATCCGGCCATCATCACCGGGAAAATGTGCCGGAGAGTGTCTTCGCCACGCCGTCCTTCCAGCAGCGGAATGCCCGCCGCGACGATCGGCAGCGCCGCGCCCGGCACGGTCCACCAGGCCAGCCCCCAACAGAGCCCGGCTGCGAGTGCGAGCCAGTTTGTCCGTTGGGAATACGCGCGATCCAGCAGGTACAGGCCGAATACCACGCCCGCCGTCGCGCTAGATCGGAAGAGACCACGTCTGAACTCCAGTCACCGAATACGATATCGTATG
>CALBTQ010000690.1 GCA_937967875.1 uncultured Pseudomonadota bacterium | reverse complement strand
GATCGTATTCGGTGACTGGAGTTCAGACGTGTGCTCTTCCGATCTCAAGTACAATTTCATCATCATCAATCCGGCGGCTTATTCACATACCAGCGTGGCGATCCACGATGCGGTGGTTTTCTGCGGCGTGCCGACGATCGAAGTGCATCTGTCGAGCTTGGCCAACCGCGAACCGTTCCGGAACCAGAGCACCATCAGCCGGGTGGTGGCCGGACGCATCGAAGGCTTGGGCGCCGAGAGTTATCGGCTCGCGCTGCGTTACGCAATCGAGAGGCTGGTGGGACATGAATGACAGGCTGACCAATCTTCGCAAGGTAATCCAACATCTGAACGCCGACGGCGCGCTGATCTGGAAGCTGATCAATGTGCGCTACTTCGCCGGTTTCACCGGCACGACCGGCGTGTGCCTGGTGACGCCGGATAAAGCGCTGTTCATCACCGATTCGCGCTACACGGTGCAGGCCCAGCAGCAGGTCGTCCCCTACGGTTTCGAGGTGGTGACCATCCGCGATCGCAACCGCGAAATCGCCGACCTGGTGCATGAGTTGGGGCTCAACAGCCTGGCCTTCGAAGATCAGGTGATGACCGTCGCCGAGCACTATGAATACGCGCGGCTGCTCGAGGACGTCGATCTGGTGCCGGTGGGCGGACGCTTCGAGGAAATCCGTTGGTACAAGAGCGCCGACGAGATCGTCAAAATCCGCAACGCCGTGCGCGTGCAGGAAGAGGCGATGGAGGCGGTGCTGCCGCTGATCGTGCCGGGCGCGGTGGAAAGCGACATCGCCTTCCAGCTCGAAATGGAGATGCGCAAACGCGGCGCGTCGGGGCCGAGCTTCGACACGATCGTCGGATCGGGTCCGCGCGGAGCGATGCCGCACGGCGTGGCGTCGGACAAAGTCATTCAAGCCGGCGAGCTGGTGGTGCTCGATTGGGGCTGCATCGTCGACGGCTATTGCTCCGACCAGACGCTGACGGTGAGCGTCGGCGAGCCCGGCGACCCGGACGCGAAAAAAGTCTTCGAGATCGTGCGGCAGGCGCAGGCCGCGTCGATCGAGGCGACGGCGCCGGGCGTGGCGATGACCGACATCGACAAGGCCGGGCGCGATCTGATCAACGCCGCCGGCTACGGCCACACCTTCGGTCACGGCACCGGTCACGCGCTGGGTCTGGAGATCCACGAAGAACCGCGCGCCAACACGGTGAGCAAGGCGACGGCGCAGGCGGGCATCGTGTTCACTGTCGAACCGGGCATTTAAGATCGGAAGAGCGTCGTGTAGGGAAAGAGGGTAGAACTGGGAGGTCGCCTGAGCAATAAA
>CALBTQ010000689.1 GCA_937967875.1 uncultured Pseudomonadota bacterium | reverse complement strand
CGCGGAACAGCTGGCGTTTGGGCTACGAGACCGCGGCGCTGCTGGATCGCCTGAGCGCGCGGCGCATCATGCTGCACCTGGGCGTGCTCGCCGTGCTGCGCGGGCCCAATTACGAAACGGCGGCGGAAGTGCGCATGTTGCGCACGCTGGGGGCCGACGCGGCGTGCATGTCCACCGTGCCCGAGGCGCTCTACGCCAGGTACGTGGGGATGTCCGTGGCCGCGCTGGCGCTGGTGACCAACCTGGCCAACGACGGCTCGCTGGCCGAAAGCCCGCGGCACGAAGACGTGCTGCTCGCCGCCAAACAGGGCGCGGCGAATTTCGCCTTCACCGTCGGGGAAGCGGTCACTTTGCTTTAGGCAGCGTTCTCTTGGGGATCAGTTTGTGCGCCGGCGACGGTCCGATCATCCAGGTCGGATCGTACGTGCGCATGACCATCCGCCAGTCGTTTTCATCCACGACCCGCTGAATGGTGTACAGGTTGGCGTTGGCCAGATCGTAGGCGACGGCCTGCGTGCCGTCTTCCAGTTGGATGATGGTGCGGTGGAAGAAGTCGGGATGGCTCTCCAGTTGCTCGATCAGGTCGGTGTCGTCGTCGCCCAGTTCATAAAGCTCGTTCTGCGCCAGTAGCTGTTGCACGCGATACACCACGTCGCTTTCGGCCAGACTCGCATAAAGCATGACGTAAAACGGGGACGCTTCCTGACGGCTGAGGAAAAACCCCGTCTCGATCTTGTGCAGGTTTTGCAGGTTGCGCATCAGCGATCCGTAGACGAAAACACGCGGCTGATTGAGCTCCATCCTTGCTTTTTCTCCTTCTCGTTGCGAGTGAGCCTGCCCTGGAAAACGAAAAGTTGCAAGCTTTAATTTCGCGATCCGAAAATTGCCGTGCCCACGCGCACCAGCGTCGCGCCCTCGGCGATCGCCACCTCGAAATCGGCCGTCATGCCCATCGACAATTCCGGCAAATCCAGGCCGAGATCGGCGCGCAGACGCTCGCGCAATTCGCGCAGGCCGGCGAAAAACGGGCGCACCTGTTCGGCCTGCCAGAACGGCGGCATGGTCATCAAGCCGCGCAGTTCCAGGTGCCCCAGACGGGCGATTTGTTCGGCCAGCGCCGGCGCCTCTTCGACCGAACAACCGCTTTTGACGTCCTCCCGCGCGACGTTGACCTGCAACAGCACGGGAATCGTCCGCCCATGCTCGGCGGCGCGATGATCGATCTCCTGCGCCAAACGCAGGCTGTCGACGGTGTGGATCATGTGCACCCACGGGGCCAGGTACTTGACCTTGTTGCGTTGCAAGGAACCGATGTAGTGCCACCGAATGGCCGCGGGCAAGACGGGGACCTTCTCGCGCACTTCCTGCACGTAATTTTCGCCGAAGTCCAGTTGCCCGGCGCGCAACGCCTCGTCGACGGCCGCGGGCGGATGCATTTTGCTCACCGCGACCAGCGTGACCTCGGCCGGATCGCGCCCGGCGGCGATGCACGCCTCGCGCATGCGTTCCCGAATTTCCCGCAACGATTCGGCGATGCTCATGAGTCTCTTTCGATCAGAACGTTCTGCCCGTGGATCTTTTCCCATAATACGGCGACTTCGGCCAAGGGCAACCCCACCACGTTGGTGTAGGAGCCGCGCACGACCTGCACCAGACTCGCGCCGATGTCCTGGATGGCGTAGGCGCCGGCTTTGTCCATCGGCTCGCCGGTGGCGACGTAGGCGCGGATTTGCTCGGGCGTCAATTGGCGGATATAGACTTCCGAGGCGACGGCGCCGGTGAAGCGTTCGTTGTCGTTGTGCTTGAGCAGGCAGAAACCGGTGACCACTATGTGCCAGCGGCCGCTGATGGTCGAGAGCATGCGGAAAGCGTCGTCGGCGTCGACCGGCTTGCCCAACATGGCGCCGTCGACGACCACCGTGGTGTCGGCGCCCAGCACCCAATCGTCGGGATAGCGCGCGGCGATCTTGGCCGCCTTGGTCGCGGCCAGACGCATGGTGTGCGTTTCGGGCTCCTCGCCGGGCAACGGGGTTTCATCCACGTCGGGAACTTCGACGATCAGCTTCAGGCCCAATTGACGCAACAGTTCGCGGCGGCGCGGGCTGCCGCTGGCCAGGACCAACCGTGGAGCGCTCAAGCCAGCGCCTCCGGGTTCATCAACAAGGCCATGATCGCCTTTTGCACGTGCAGACGGTTTTCGGCCTCGTCCCAGACCTTGGAAGCGCTCGACTCGATCACCGCGTCGGTCACTTCCTCGCCGCGAGGCGCCGGCAGGCGGGGCAGGAAGATCGCGCTCGCCTTGGCCTTGCCGAACAGCTCCTCGTTGACCTGATAGGGCGCGAACACCGCGCGGCGTTTGTCCTCCTGCCCTTCCATGCCCATCGAGGTCCACACGTCGGTGGTGACCACATCGGCGCCGAGCACCGCTGCGACCGGATCGCGTGTGAGTTCGATCGTGCCCGCGGCTTCGGCCTGGGCGCGCGCGAGAATCGTCGCGTCGGGGTCGTAGCCTTCCGGGCAGGCCAGCGACAGGTCGAAGGGCAGCCGGGCGGCGGCGTTGATCCACGAGTTGGCCATGTTGTTGCCGTCGCCGATGTAGGCGATCTTCTTGCCCTCGTAGCTGCCCTGGTGATCGATCACCGTCTGCAGATCGGCCAGTACCTGACACGGATGCAGCAGATCGGTCAGACCGTTGATGATCGGCACGGAGCCGTACTGCGCCAGCTCTTCCAGAATCTCCTGGGCGAAGGTGCGGATCATGATGCCGTCGACGTAGCGCGACATCACGCGCGCCATATCCTTGATCGGCTCACCGCGGCCCATCTGCGTCGTCTGCGACGAAATGAACAACGGCTGCGCGCCGAGTTGATAGCAACCGACTTCGAAGCTGATGCGGGTGCGCGTGGATTGCTTTTCGAAAATCAGCGCCACGCTTTTGCCCGCCAGCGGGTGGAAGATCTCGCCGGATTTGAGGCGCTCGCGCAGATCGACGGTCACGTCGAAGATGCGGCCGATTTCCTGGCTGGTCAGGTCGTACAAACTCAACAGATGATCCATCGCCCAACTCCTTTACAAGATATACCGGGACAAATCCTCGTCTTTGATGATGTCGGTCAGCGCCTGATCGACGAACTTCGCGTCGACCTTCACCGTTTTGCCGCTCATCGCCGGCGCATCGAAACTCACTTCGTCCAGCATCCGCTCCATGATCGTGGCCAGGCGGCGCGCGCCGATGTTCTCCATCTTGTTGTTCACCTGCGCGGCCAACTCGGCGATGCGCTTCACGCCGTCGCCGGTGTACTTGAGCTTGACGCCCTCGGTCGCCAGCAGCGCCTCGTACTGCTTGGTCAGCGCGTTGTCCGGCTCGGTCAGGATGCGCACGAAGGCGTCGACCGACAGGCTCTTGAGCTCGACGCGAATCGGGAAGCGCCCTTGCAGTTCCGGAATCAAATCCGCCGGCTTGGCCACGTTGAACGCGCCCGCCGCGACGAACAGGATGTGATCGGTGTTGACCATGCCGTGCTTGGTCGTCACCGTGCTGCCCTCGACGATCGGCAGCAGATCGCGCTGCACGCCTTCGCGGCTGACGTCCGGCCCGTGCGCCGACTCGCGGCCGGCGATTTTATCGATCTCGTCCAAAAAGACAATCCCCGACTGCTCGACGCGGCGCAGCGCCTCAACCTGGATTTTTTCCATGTCGATCAGCCGCTGGGCCTCGCCGCGCTCGAAGAGGCGCAGCGCCTCGGCGACTTTCACCTTCTGCTTTTTGGTTTTGCGCGGGAACAGGTTGCCGAACATGTCTTTGAAGTTGATGTCCATCTCCTCCAGACCGGAGCCGGAAAAGATTTCGATCATCGGCATCTTGGAATGGTCGGGCAGTTCCATTTCGACTTCACGCTCGTCGAGTTTGCCGTCCAGCAGCATCTGACGGAATTTTTCGCGCGTGCGCTGGTAGCTGCGCTCCTCGTCGTGCGCCTGCTCGGCGGGCACGAAGACGAAGGTTTCGCCGACGACCTCGTCGGACTCGTTTCTCTCTTCGCCCTCTTCGTAGGCCACGGCGGTCTCGACCGGCGGTTTCTTTTTCGGCGGGGGCGGCAGCAGGCGATCGAGCACCTTTTCGATGGCGTTGAGCCGCGCCTGTTCGGCCACGCGCTCCTCGTGCTCGCGACGCACCTGGGCGATGCCGATTTCGGTCAGGTCGCGAATCATGCTCTCCACGTCGCGGCCCACGTAGCCGACCTCGGTGAACTTGCTCGCCTCGACCTTGAGGAACGGCGCGCCCACCAGCTTGGCCAGCCGGCGCGCGATCTCGGTTTTGCCCACGCCGGTCGGGCCGATCATGATGATGTTCTTCGGATAGATCTCGTCGCGCAGCGGTTCGTCGATCTGGCGGCGGCGCCAACGATTGCGCACGGCGATGGCCACGGCGCGTTTGGCGTCCTTCTGCTCGATGATGTAACGGTCCAGCTCTTCGACGATCTGGCGCGGGGTCATATTGTCTTCGTAAATTTCCGGATGTTCCATGTCGTGTTCCTACAGTTCGTCAACGATAATGTGGTCGTTGGTGTAGATGCAGATTTGCGCGGCGATCTTCATCGCTTCCTCGGCGATGCGACGCGGCGGAAACTTGGTGTGCTCGATCATCGCCTTGGCCGCGGCCTGCGCATAGGGCCCGCCCGAGCCGATGGCGATGACGCCGTCGTCGGGCTCGATCACGTCGCCGCTGCCGCTGACCAGCAGCGTGGTGTCCTTGTCGGCGACGATCATCAGCGCTTCGAGCCGCCGCAGAATCTTGTCGGTGCGCCAGTCCTTGGCCAGCTCGACCGCCGCACGCATCAGGTTGCCGTTGTACTGCTCGAGCTTGCTTTCGAAGCGGTCGAACAGATGAAAGGCGTCGGCCGCCGCACCGGCGAAACCGGCGAGCACCTGGTCCTTGCCCAAGCGGCGCACCTTGCGCGCGCCGTGCTTCATCACCGTGTTGCCCAGCGTGACCTGACCGTCGCCGGCCATGGCGATTTTATCGCCGCGGCGAACGGCGACGATCGTCGTGGCGTGAAACTGCTCCATCATGATTTCTCCTTTTTCGCGCGGGCCCGCCGGCCGCGCGGATGCGCTTTTTCGTACACCGCCAGCAGCCGGTCGGCGGTGACGTGCGTGTACTGCTGCGTCGTGGACAGGCTCTCGTGACCGAGCATCTCCTGCACCTCGCGCAGGTTCGCGCCCGATTCGAGCAGGTGCGTGGCGAAGGAATGCCGCAAGGTATGCGGCGTGGCCTTGTGCCCGACGCCCGCCGCCAGCCTCGCCCGCCCGACGATGTTTTGTATCGTACGGACACTCAGAGGCTTGTTTTGGTTGCCCAGAAACAGCGGACTGTCGTCCACCAGCCCGTAGGTTTTGCGCCGCTGGGCCCGCGTGGCGTCAATATAGGCGGCCATCGCCTCGGCCGCTTTCGCGCCCACGCCGACCAGCCGATCTTTATTCCCCTTGCCGCGTACGTGGATCGTGCCTATCTCACGCTCCCAATCGCCGACCGTCGCCGCCGCCAACTCGCTGACGCGGCAGCCGGTCGAGTAGTACATCTCCAGCACGGCCCGATCGCGCAGGGTGTGCGCCGGATTTTTATCTACCTGCGTTTCGACCAATGCGGACGCTTCGGCGACCGTCAGCGTGGTCGCGAGGCGCTTTTCCTTCTTCGGCGAGCGCACCTGCGAAGCCGGGTTGGCCCCGATCAGGCCGCGCCGGCGCAGAAATTTGAAAAAAGCCCTCAGCGACGCCAACTTGCGGGCGATGGTCGCCTTGGCGCTCTCGCCGGTCAACGAAGCGAGAAAAGCGCGCAACTCCAACTTGGACACCCGCGCCGGATCGACCCGGCCGTCGTGTAAACAGACCTGGTGTTCGCGGCAGAAAGCGAAAAATTGCTCGATGTCGGTCAGATAGGCTTCCACCGAACGGGGCGATAGATTTCGCTCGAACCGCATGTGTTCGCGGAACGCATCGACGATATTCGTCTGATTTTCCAACGATACTCCAGACTGTCATGCAAACCGCTCACAAGCTAAAGCCGCAACCGGAACGTGTCAATAAACATATTGCATTTCAATTATTATTCTTGCTATGGTGAAAGAAAAAAGCCTTGCAGGAAAACGAATTAGGGGAGGATGGAAAATGAACAACGTTGTTGTGCACTATCGGAATGGAAGCCTAATCAAAGGCACAACCAATGACATCCACAAAGCCAAACCGATGTTTCACCTGGCGATTCTCAACTCCAAAGAACAACCGAAATTGGTCAACGTCGACGAGCTCAAAGCCGTGTTTTTCGTTCGCTCCTTCGAGGGCGAAGTCCAGGGCGGTTTCGGTCACCTGCGCGACGGTGATAAACAGAGCGCCTATGGACGCAAGGCGGAATTGCTGTTCAAGGACGGCGAAAAGGTCACCGGTTTCGTCCAGGCCTACCACGAGAACGAGCCGATGATCATGCTCGTGCCCGAACGGTTGCAAAACAACTATCGCATTTACGTGAATCGCACCGATGTGAAAAACATTTATTGGCTGTAGATCAGCCCAACCACTCGCGCAACGCGCGTATTGCGACGGCGTGCATCGCCTCTTTGCGGGCGGCGCGGCCCATTTTTCCTTCGGGACTCGGCAACAGACCGAAATTGGCGTTCATCGGTTCGATGGGCTGCCGCTCGCTCGTCGTTACATAATGCAACAACGCGCCGATCATCGTGTTTTCCGGCGGTAACGACGGCGCGCGCCCGGCCAGTTCGTCGGCGGTAAAACGCGCGGCCAGCAGACCCATCGCGGCGCTTTCCAGGTATCCCTCAACCCCGGTGATCTGCCCGGCGACGCGCACGCCCGGTTTATTGCGCAAGGCCAGCGAGGCATCGAGTACGCGCGGCCCGTCGAGGTAGGTGTTGCGGTGGATGACGCCGTAGCGCAGCAGGCGCAGGTCGGCGAGCCCCGGCAGCAGGCGCAGGACCTCGCGTTGCGCGGCGAAGGTCATGCGCGTCTGAAAGCCGACGAGGTTCCAGGCGTCGCCGGCGACGTCCTCGCGGCGCAACTGCACGACCGCATACGGGCGGCGACCAGTGCGCGGATCGGTCAAACCCACCGGGCGCATCGGGCCGAAGCGCAATGTGTCCACCCCGCGCCGGGCGATCTGCTCGATGGGCCTGCAGCCTTCGAACACGCGCGCATCCTCGAACTCGTGCGGCGTCACCAGTTCCGCGCTCATCAATGCCTGATAAAACGCGTCGTACTCGTCCTTGTCGAGCGGGCAGTTGAGGTAGTCGCCCTCGCCCTCGCCGCGCCGGTCGGCCGAAAAAACCACCGTGCGGTCGATCGACGCGCCGTCGACGATCGGGCTGGTGGCGTCGTAAAAATGCAGATGATCCGCGCCGGCGATCCGGGCCAGTTCGCGAGCGAGAGAGTCGGTGGTCAGCGGACCGGTGGCGACAATCGCCGGGGCGTCGGGGAGCGCGTGCTCTTCCTGTCGAAGCAGTTCGATGTTCGGCTCGGCTTCGATCGCTTCGGTCACCGCTTGGGCGAAACGCTCGCGATCGACGGCGACCGCTTTGCCCGCCGGCACTGCATGGGCGCGCGCCAGGCGTTCGATGAGGCTGTCGCAAGCCTGCATTTCCGCAAACAGCACGCCCTTGCCGGTGCCCACGGCGTTGGAACCCAGGCTGTTGGAGCAGACCAACTCGGCCAGATGCGGGCCGGTGTGGGCGGGCGTGGGCGTTTGCGGACGGGCTTCGAGCAACCGGACGCGCAGGCCGCGGCGGGCGAGTTGGAACGCCGCTTCCGCGCCGGCCAGCCCGCCGCCGATCACCCGGACGAGGTTCACCGGCTCATTCCTCGGCGTTTTCCGGCGTCGCGCCCTCGTTCTCGACGACCTCGTAGTTGCATTCGCGGTTCGGGCAACTCAGGACGGTCTTTTCGCCGCTCTTGCGCCGCAGCAGGAAATGGTTGTCGCACTGCGGGCAGTGACGTTCGACCGGCTCGGCCCGGAAAGTCACGCGGCACTTCGGGTAATTCGCGCAGCCCCAGAACACGCCGCGCGGCCCGCTTTTTTCCTGCAGCGTGCCGTCGCAGCCTTCCTTCGGGCATTTGACGCCCGTGTCGAAGGCAAGCGTGCCTTTGCACTTCGGGTATTTCTTGCAGGAGTAAAAGCGGCTGCCCTTGCGGCTGTATTTGAGGACCATCGGTCCGCCGCAGGTGGGGCAGATCTTGTCGCTTTCCTCGGCCGGACGCACGGCGGCGGCCTTCTCCTTGAGGCTGACGATGTTCTTGCAGTTCGGATAGGCGCTGCAGGCCAGGAAGGGCCCGAAGCGGCCGGTTTTCTTGATCATCGGCGCGCCGCATTTGTCGCAGGTGGCTTCCACCTGTTCCTCGACGGCCACGATCACCTTGCCTTCCTCGTCGCGCGAATAGTTTTTCGTGTTGCGGCAATCGGGGTAATTCGAGCAGGCCAGGAACGAGCCGTTGCGGCCGTGCTTGATGACCATCGCCGACCCGCACTTTTCGCATTTGATGTCGGTGGTCTCGCCCTCGCGCTTGAGGTTGGCCATTTCCTCACCGGCCTTCTCGCGGTCGACCAGAAACGACTTCCAAACATCGTCGAGCAGCTTCTGCCAGTCGACGCGGCCTTCTTCGACCTCGTCGAGTTGCTTTTCCATGTTCGCGGTTAATGAAACGTTTATCACGTCGCTGAA
>CALBTQ010000688.1 GCA_937967875.1 uncultured Pseudomonadota bacterium | reverse complement strand
GATCGTATTCGGTGACTGGAGTTCAGACGTGTGCTCTTCCGATCTAGGGCCAGGAAAAACGCGAGCAGACCGATGATTCTCATCGTGTCGTCCTCCAATGAAATATTCCAACGAAAGAATTCTAGCAAAGTGGAAGGAGAAAGCAACCATGAATCAGGCGGTGCCCAACCACGATCACAACGGCCAGTACGTGCGGGCGGAGGCGTGCGCGCCGATGCGCCGCTCCATCGAGCTGCTGCTGGACAACCTCAACCAGAAGGTCGAACGCACGCATAAGCTGACGATGCTCGTGCTGTCGTTTCAATTCGTCACCCTCGGCGGGCTGTTGCTGCGCTGGGCGATCGACTGAAGGAGGGCGTCATGAGCCGAGCCAAACACGCCGATATTTTTGCGCATCTGCAAACCGCCTGCGCGGCGATCGACGCCGCCGACGGCTACAATCTGACCGTCGCCAAGGTGTTGGATCATCCGCCGCAGCCGGCCGAGCTCGATCCGCTGCCGCTGATCGCCGTGGTCGCCCGCGACGATCAAAGCCGCGCGCTGCCCTGCAACCTGACGGCGCACACCGCCGCTTTCGAGCTGCACGGTTACGTGGACGCGCCCTTCGGCAACGAGGCGTTCGACCGCGCCGGGCTGCTGCTGGCCGACATGCAACACGCCGTGCTGGTCGATCCGGCGCGCGCCGGGGCGGCGATCGACACCCTCGTGCAACGGAGCCGCTGCGCGCCGGCGAATAACGCGGGCGTGGTCGAGGTGACGCTGCACCTGGTCGTCCGCTATCACGAACAGGTGTAGGCGGCGCTTGCATGTGCGGCGGCGAATCAATAAAGTACAGTCCTTTTCCGGAGAGGGAGGACGCGTGGCGCACGAAAGCCTGCTCCAACGCCTGAAAGGCAAATTGCTGGTGGGGATCGCCCTGGGCGGATTGCTGTATCTGCTGCTGGTGGTCTACTCGGGCTGGAGCGACCTGTCGGAGGCGCTGTCGTCGTTCTCCTGGAGGCTGTTCCCGCTGCTGCTGGCGCTGGCCTTCGCCAATTACGTCTTCCGTTTTCTCAAGTGGGATTTTTACCTGCGCACGTTGAAGATTCCGCTGCCGAAAAAGGACAGCTTCATCATTTTCCTGTCGGGTCTGATCATGACGATCAGCCCGGGGAAGATCGGCGAACTGCTCAAGACGGTGCTGCTCAAGCAAGCCAACCGCACGCCGATCGCCACCTCCGCGCCGATCGTCATCGCCGAGCGCCTGACCGACTTCGTCGCCCTGGTGGTGATCAGCCTGGCCGGGCTGGTGACCTTCACCGTCGACGAATCGTCGATCGCCGTGCTCGCCGCGGTGGTGATCGTCCTGGGCGCGTTCATCGGTCTGGTCGGCAGCCGGCGCATCAGCCTGTGGATGATCGGGCTGCTGGAGAAAATTTCCTTCCTCAGCAAGATCGGGCACAAGCTGCGCGAGGCCTACGAGTCGACCTACCGCCTGGTGCGGTTTTTCCCGCTGCTGATCGCGACGATCTGGTCGGTGGCGGCGTGGTTTTGCGAATGTTTGGGCTTTTGGATCACGCTGAATGCCTTCACCGCGCACCCGAACCTGCTGGCGGCGGCGTTCATTTATGCGCTGGGGACGATCGTGGGCGTGGTCAGCCCCGGTGGGTTGGGCGTGACCGAAGGCAGCATGGTCGGGATGCTGCAAAGCGAAGCGCTGATGGGCGCGGCGAAGCTGACCAAAGCGCCGGCAGCCGCGGCCACGTTGATCATCCGCATCGCCACGCTGTGGTTCGCGGTGCTGGTCGGCGCGGTGGTGCTGCTGCTGTTCCAGAACCGCTTCGGCGACGCGGCCGACGAACTGGACAAAGAATTATCTAAAGAAAACGACTGAATGCTGCGGTGCATCATTCCTCTGGACAAGGCGCGGCTTCCTCGTTAAAAGGACCTCATCGCCGTTTGACTCCCCCCGGTGAATGCATCTCGGCGGCGGCGATGGAAGGAGCAACGTGGAACGAACCGAAGTTGTGGTCGTCGGCGGCGGCGTGACCGGTTGCGGCGTAGCCCGCGACCTGGCCCAACGCGGCGTCGGCGTCATTCTCCTGGAACAACGCGACCTGGCCTACGGGGCCACCGGCCGCTGCCACGGCCTGCTGCACAGCGGCGTGCGCTACGCGGTGAAGGACCCCATCGCGGCCAAGGAGTGCATCGACGAAAACCTGATCGTCCGCAAGATCGCGCCGCACTGCGTGGAACCCACCGGCGGCTTGTCGGTCGAATTGCCGGGCGACGACCCCTCCTACTACGATCGACTGCGCCAGGGCTGCGACGAGGCGGGCATCGAATGCGAGCCGCTGGACGTCGCCGACGCCCTGCAGCTCGAGCCCGCGCTCAATCCGAACATCACCCGCGCCCTGCGTTTGCCCGACGCGGCGGTCGATCCGTTTCTGCTCTCCCAGGAAAACGCCCGCGCGGCCCAGCGCGACGGCGCGCACATCCGCATTCATTCCCAGGTGATCGATTTTCTGCGCGCGGGCGACCGCGTGGTGGGCGTGCGCTATCGCGACGACGAGGGCGAGCACGAGGTTCAGGCCGACGTGACCGTGCTGGCCGCCGGCGGCTGGGGCAAGCCGTTGGCCGCGCTGGCCGGGGTGAAGGTCGGCATGACGCTGTCCAAGGGCAGTCTGGTGATCATGAACCGTCGCTTCTGCGACCGGGTGATCAACCGTTGCCGCATGCCGTCGGACGCGGACCTGATCATCCCCAACGGCCCGACGAGCATCATCGGCACCACGAGCATCACCGTGCCGTCGCCCGACGGGTTGATCATCGAGGATCGCGAGCTGGACGTGCTGCTCTCCGAGGGCATCGACCTGGTGCCCGATTTTTCCTCCGGACGCACCCTGCGCGCCTACGCCGGCGTGCGGCCGCTGTACCAGGAAGAGGAAGCGGCGGGTGACGGGCGCAACATCAGCCGCGGCTTTTTCGTGCTCGATCACGGCGTGCGCGACAACGCGCCGGGGTTGGTGAGCATCGTCGGCGGCAAGCTGACGACCTACCGCCTGATGGCCGAGAAAACCGCCGACAAAGTGTGCGAGTTGCTCAACGTCGACGTGCGCTGCCGTACGGCCGAGACGCCGCTGCGCGACGCGAAGCGCACGCCGCACTACCGCCGCTACGAGCGCCTGGCGCGGCTGAACGAAACGGCGCCGGGCGAAATGATCTGCGAATGCGAGATGGTCAGCCGCGAGGCGATCCGCGCCATTCTCCCCGAACTCAACGGACGCGCCGACCTGGCCGACGTGCAGCACCGCACCCGCCTGGGCATGGGTCCGTGCCAGGGCGGCCTGTGCTCGTATCGCGGATTGGCGCTGATGCAGGCCGAGGGGCTGGTCAAACCCGGCGAGGCCGCGCGCGTGCTCGGGCGGTTCCTCGAACAGCGTTTTTCGGGCATCAACCCGGTGCTGTGGGGCGATCAGCTCCGCGAGGAGGCGTTGAACTTCGCGTTGTATTGCACCTTGTTCAACATGGATCGCGAGGATCGGTCATGAGGCGGCGGGTATTGATTATCGGCGGAGGCATCGCGGGGCTGACCGCATCGTTGGAAGCGGCGCAGGCCGGCGCGGAAGTGACCATCCTGCAAGCGGGCCAGGGCGCGCATCATCTGTTTTCCGGCTGCATCGACGTGCTGGCCTATCCCGACCCGGATGGTCCGCCGGCGGAAAATCCGTTGGTCGAGATCGTCAAACTGACCGGCAGTCGTCCGGAGCATCCGTACGCGAAAGTCGGCGCGGCGATGGTGCGCGAGGCGCTGACCAGCTTCATCGCGCGGCTGGATGCGCAGGGGCTGGTGTACCACGGCAGCGGCGAAACGCTGCGGCGCGTGGCGACGGCGCTGGGCACGATCCGCCTGACCGGGCTGGTGCCCGACACGATGCACGGCGATCCGGCGCAGATCGACGTGGTGTGCAATGTCGGCTTCTTCCGCAACTTCGCCGAGGGGATGATCGCCGCCGAACTGGGGCGGCGCACAGGTCGCGCCATCGCGTCGTTGTCCTACGGCTTCGAGCAGGGGCGACGCGACGCGGTGGGCATCGCCGGGCAGTTGTGCGCGCCGGATCGCTGTACGGCGCTCGGGGAATTTTTGAAGGAACTGGCGCCGGGCAAGACCGTGGCCGTTCCCAACGTGCTGGACGCGGAACGCGCCACGGAGATCAAGCGGCATGTCGAGGAGATTTTCGGCGGCACGTTGCTGGAAATGCCGGGCCTGCCGCCGGGGCTGGCCGGCGTACGGATGATCCGCGCGCTGCGGCGCACGGCGCTGGATGCGGGTGTGCGGATCATTGCCGCCGCGCGGGCCGTGGGCGCGCGCACCGCCGACGGGCAGGTGCGCGGCGTGTGGGTCAAGGCCGGGGCGAACGAGCGCTTGGAAATCGCCGACAGTTACGTGCTTGCCGCCGGCCACCTGGTCACCGGCGGGTTGGTCAGCGACCGATACCGGCTGCGCGAACCGATCTTCAACCTGCCGGTGCGCGGTTGGGACGGCG
Source organism: uncultured Pseudomonadota bacterium (assembly GCA_937967875.1). Taxonomy (GTDB): domain Bacteria; phylum Lernaellota; class Lernaellaia; order Lernaellales; family Lernaellaceae; genus CALBTQ01. The sequence continues at coordinate 2,782 of CALBTQ010000688.1, read as the reverse complement.
GGCGGTTCTTCGCCGAAAAATTTCTCACCACCCAGGGACACCCGGCGCTCGGCGCGGGCGTCGAGGTGGACGAACTCCTGCGGCCGCTCGGTGACGGCGGGCCGCTGTACGAGAACCTTTTCGCCTGCGGCGACATTCTGGCCGGCTTCGACCCCTACCGCGAACGAAGCGGCGGCGGCGTCGCGTTGGCCACCGGCACGGTCGCCGGTCGTTGGGCCGCGGGGGTGAGCGCATGATCAAACGCAAACGCATCGTCGAACCGCTGCGCCCCGACACTCTGTTCGATCCGTGCATCAAATGCACGATCTGCGTGACCGCCTGCCCGGTGGCGCAGGTGACCGCCGATTTTCCCGGCCCCAAGCAGGCCGGTCCCGACGCCCAGCGGTTTCGCGGGCGCGGCGAGCCGGTCGAGGGCTCGTGGATCACGCTGTGCACCGGCTGCCATCGCTGCCAGACGGTCTGCCCGGCCGACGTGCCGATCGCCGAAATCAACCTGTTCGCCAAGCAGCGCTACGCGCGCAAGCACGGCTACGGTCTGGCCACGCAACTGATGACCCACGCGCATTTGCTCAGCCCGTGGGGCGCGCGCTTCCGGCCGATCGCGATGCTGATGCTGCGCTGGAAGCTGGCGCGGTGGTTCGCCGAAAAACTCTTCGGCATCGACCGGCGCGCGCCGATGCCGCCGTTCGCCAAGCAGCGCTTCTCGACCTTCCTCAAAAAGCACAAGTCGCCGGCGGGCAAGCGCAAGGTCGCCTATTTCTACGGCTGCTTCACCGACTCGAACGAGCCGGCGGCCGGTCACGCCATCCTGCGCGTGCTGGAAGCGGCGGGCGTCGAGGTGCACATTCCACCGCAGCAATGTTGCGGCGCGGCGCTGGTGGGCGCGGGCCATTTCGATCATGCGCGCAAGCAGAACGAGTTCAACATCGCGTCGCTCAAACAGGCGTTGGACGAGGGCTGCGAGGCGATCGTCGTCGGCTCGCCCAGTTGCGCGCTGGCGTTGTCGCACGAAAGCGGCGAGCCGTTGGGCATCGACGGGCAGGGCGTGTACGAGAAGGTCGTCGACCTGTTCACCTACCTGCGCCGGCTGCGGGACGAGGGCGAGCTGAACCTGCGGTTCAAGGAAACGCCGGTCGACGCGGCTTTCCACGAGGCGTGCCACCTGACCGCCCTGGGCTTCGGGGCCAACGCGCCGGGGCTGCTCAACGAAATTCCCGGCGTGCGCGTGCGCGTGCTGGACGCGGGCTGTTGCGGGCTGGCGGGCACCTACGGCATGAAGGCCAAGACCGGCGATCTGGCGCGGGCGATCGGCGCGAACGTCGCGGCGCGCGTGGCCGAATGGAAGCCGCAGGTCGTGCTGTCCGAATGCGAAGGCTGCCGGATGCAGATCACGCATCTGACCGGCGTGCCCACGAAACACCCGGCCCAGGTGCTGGCCGAGGCGCTTGCCGATTCGCCGCCGAGCAAGTAGGATCGAATCCTTGTAATTCACAGGGAGAGCGATGTGGCGGCCGGTCCCTTCCGACGCGGATTGATGATCACCTTCAGCGTGCTGATCGCGCTGGGCGCGGCCTTCGGCTATCGTTACGTGCTCGAAACGCAACTGGCCGGCTACAGCGCGCGCAAGCAGCACGACCTGGAGCAGATCAAACGCCGCGACGCCCGCCGCCGTTTCACCCCCGGCGTTCCCGCCGAACGCGAACGCATCCTGCGCGAACAATTCGGCGACCTCCCCGAGTTCATCGAAGTGCGCACCGAGTTGGAGCTGGTCAACACCTGGAAGATCCTGATGGTGTTGCTGTTCGCGCCCATCAGCGTGGGCGTGGCGCTCTACCTCAATCTCGCGCGCAAACGCAAACCGATGTGGCGCTGGCTCAACGGCCTGGCCGTGCTTCTCGCCTCGTCGCAGGCGTTGCCGCTGTTGTTGCTGCCGGAAGACGCGCTGCATTTCGTGCGGCTGATCGGCGTGCCGCTGGTAGTGCTGGGCGCAGCGGTGCTGGCCGCCGGCGCGTTGCGCGAGCGGATCGTCGCCCTGCGCGAGAAAGCGCCCGCCTGAGGGGGATGCATGACCCCGTTCAAACCGACCTTGAAGAAAATCTCGGGCCTGACCGACCTGACGCCCTTGGGGCGCGGCGGCATGGCCGAGGTGTACCGCGCCGTGCGCAAAAGCGACGGGCGCGCGGTGGCGGTCAAGGTGATGACCGAGGACGCGATGTTCGCGGAAGCCAATGTTCGGCGCTTCGAGCGCGAGGCCGAAACGCTGGGCGCGCTGCGGCATGAACACATCGTGCGGGCCTATGCCTTCGGCGAAGTCGACGGCCGGCCGTATCTGACGATGGAGCTGGTCGAGGGTCCCTCGGCGCAGGACAAGGTGATCACCGGCGGGCCGCTGCCGGTCGACGAGGCGCTGGCGATCGTCGAGCAAACGGCCATGGCGCTGGCCTACGCGCACGAGCGGGGGTTCATTCATCGCGACGTCAAACCCTCGAACATTCTGCTGCACGAGGGCCGAACGGTGAAGCTGTCGGACTTCGGTCTGGCCAAGCTCGAGGGCGACCTGTCGGTGACCGTCGACGGCAGCGTGCTGGGCACGCCGCATTACCTCGCTCCCGAACAGATCAGCGGTTCGCCGAACGTCGACGCGCGCGCGGACATCTACAGCCTGGGTATGACGCTGTTCTTTCTCGTCGCCGGACGGCCCGCCTTCGCGGCGGCGAACATTCACGCGGTGCTCAAGATCGGAAGAGCGTCGTGTAGGGAAAGAGTGTAGATCTCGGTGGTC
>CALBTQ010000687.1 GCA_937967875.1 uncultured Pseudomonadota bacterium | reverse complement strand
GGACCATCGAGAGATTGTATCGCGATAACGCTCTGCTCGCGCGCCAAAGCCGCTTCGATTTCCTGACCGGCGTGCGCAATCGGCGCGGTTTTTTCGACACGGCGCTGACCCTGGCCAATCTCGCCCGGCGTAACGGCTATACCGTCGGGCTGCTGCTGGTGGATATCGACAACCTGCGGCCGATCAACCGCGAGCTGGGTCACGAGACCGGCGATCGCGTGCTGGCCTCCGTCGCCAAACAATTGTCGAGCCTGCTGCGGCATTCGGACGTCATCGGGCGCTACAGCGGCGAGGCGTTCGTGATCTTCCTCTCCCAGGTCGAACCGGGCGTGCTGCCGACCCTGACCGAAAACCTGCGGCAAAACGTGGCGTCGGTCACCCACGCCGACCAGGCCGTGACCGTTTCCATCGGCGCCGTGCAGGGGACGATCAATAAGGACACGCTCAAGTCCTTCGACAAGTTGCTGCGCATCGCCGGCATCCGCCTCGCTCGCGCCCAAAAACGCGGCCCGGGACAAATCGACCTGGACGATGAAGAGTCGTGAAAGTTGAGTTTAACCAAAGGCTGGGCTACTTCCGCAGCCGGATTTCCTTGTTGAGGAACGCCCGTAGACGTGATTGCGGCTTTTCCTCCTCTTCGAGGGGCACGATCTTGTTCAGCGGCTGGTTGGGTTCGTCGAGCACCGAGAGCTCGCCCATCTTGCGCATGCGCTCCTTGGCGGCCACGGCGATCTTGGAAATGCGCTCGGAGATCTCCTCCTTCGTCGAGGTCATGTACGACGAATCGGTGGCGATCTTGATCAGCGCCTTCGCCGCCGGCCCCGACGGGTCCTCGACCGTGATCGGCAACAAACGTTTGGCGCACTCGCGCACCTTGCGGTCCCACGGAACGACGTAGGCGTGCTGCACGTTCAGCGAGAGATTGTCCTGCGCCAGGCGGGTGATGGTCTGGGCGATCGACGCGTCGCCGGCCGCCTCGCTCATGTTCACCACCAGATCGATCTGGTAACCCCAGATCATCTTCAGCAAAATCTTCTGCATTTCCGGGTCGGTCTTGCCGACCATCTCGACCAGTTGCCATACCGTTTTGGGCTTGCCGTTGGTCGCGGCATCACGTTCGAACAAAAATTCCTCGAACACCTCGCCCAGCTCGGAGTGCGGCGCGATCATCTCGTTGGCGAAATGCCGCAACTTGCGGAAAAGGCTGAGTTTGATCAGCCCGTAGGCCTCGAGCACGCTGGTCGGCTCGGTGCTGGTCACCACGTATCGGTGATCGGCCGCCAAAAAGATGTCCAGCACGTTGAAACTGACCTCGGCGCCCAGGTCGACCAGAATAACATCGCAGTCGATCTTACCGAGATGTCTCAGGATTTTCTCTTTGTGCGCAAATTTGATGTTCGCCGCACCCAGCCGCGAGGAATCGGTGGCGATCAGCGTCAGATTGCGGTAGGGCGTCGCCAGCCGGACCTCATCCAGCGACTCAAACTTGCGTTCGATAAAGTCGTTCAGCGACCGCGACAGGTTGCGGATGCCCAGCGACAGGTGCAAGTCGGCCCCGCCCAGATCCATATCCACCGCCACCACCTGCCGGCCCATCGTCGCCAGCGCGATGGCCAGGTTGGAGGTGACCAGCGTCTTGCCGATCCCCCCTTTGCCGCCGCCGATCGCCACCAGTTGCGAGCGCCGCGTCCCGCGCAGGAAAACGCTTTTGAAGGTGTCGACGTTCGCCGGCTGCTCCTCGCGCAGCGGGTCCGAGCCGGTGCGGCGCACGTGAGCGTCGCGCGCGTCGATGAACTCCTGCAAGTGCTGGAAACTGGCCGCCAACCGCGTCTTCTGCGATTCCAGCTCCTTGCGGTCGTTGGCCATGAACTTCTCCACCTGGCGCAGCCGCGCCTCGTAGGCCTGCTCGATATGCTTGCGATTGAGGGTGGAAAGGGTGTTTTCGTCGGGCTCGGTCAGGTGCGGGAACAGCGTCCGGTAATCCGCCGCGATCCGCCGGCGATACTTGGCGCTGTTGCGATAGTCTTCGATACCCATCGATTATCCCGCTTGGGTTGTACTAGTCCTCTTGCCGCACAAGAGTCCTGACCCTCTAATGCGAGGCATATTCTTCCCATCGCCCATTTCCCCGAAAATCTTAATCAATAGTTACCCGGTTTTAAAAAAAAAGAAAAGACTTTAATATTTTGCCCACACAAAAAAATGCCTTCTAAATGGGAATACCCTTACAATTTCGAATGGTAGGAAGCTATTTGGCGTCGTTTTCGGCCCGGCGGCGGTGCAAATGGACCATCAACACCTGCAACGCGGCCGGCGTGATGCCCGGTATGCGGCCGGCCTGCCCCAGCGTGCGCGGCTGCACCGCGGCCAGCTTGCCGGCCAGCTCGTTGGACAACCCGGGCAGCTCGCGGTACGGGATATCCGGCGGCAACTCGACGGCCTCGGCCTCGCGCAACCGCCGCGCCTGATCGGCCTGCCGATCCAGATAGCCGCTGTAGGTGTTCTGAATCTCGACCTGCTCGACGATCTCGGCGTCCAGCGTCGGCCGGTGTTCGTCCAACGGCGCCAAGTCGGCATAGTCCAGCTCGTGGCGGCGCAGCAACTCGGCCAACGAGGTCTTGTTGACGATCGGGGCCGATCCCCGGCTTTGCAGCCAATCCAGCACGCCGGCCACCGGCCGCACGAACGTTTCGGTCAGGCGTTGCAACTCGTTCTCAATAGCGACCTTTTTCGCCGCCACCGTTGCGCCGCGCTCCGGCGAAATCAGCCCCAGCTCGGCGGCCAGCGGCGTCAGGCGCAAATCGGCGTTGTCCTCGCGCAGCAGCAGGCGGTATTCGGCGCGGCTGGTGAACATGCGGTAGGGCTCGTCGGCGCCCTTGGTCACCAGATCGTCGACGAGCACGCCGATCATCGCCTGGTCACGGGCCAGAATAATGGGCGGGCGATCCAATATCTTGTGGCAGGCATTAATAGCCGCTACCATCCCTTGTGCTGCCGCCTCCTCATAGCCGCTGGTGCCGTTCACCTGACCGGCGAAAAAGAGGTTCTCCAGCGCCTTGACCTCCAGCGTCGGATACAGATGAACCGGGTCGAGGTAATCATACTCGACCGCATATCCCGGCCGCACGATTTCGGCCCGCTCGAAGCCCGGAATGCTGCGCACATAGGCCAACTGCACCGCAAACGGCAGGCTGGTCGAAATGCCGTTGGGGTACACCTCGGTCGTGTGCCGCCCTTCCGGCTCGACGAAGATCTGGTGCGACAGTTTTTCCGGAAAGCGCATCACTTTATCCTCGATGCTCGGGCAATACCGCGTACCGACGCCCTGGATTTTCCCCGAAAACAGCGGGCTTTCGTCCAGGCCGCTGCGGATGATCTCGTGCGTGCGCTCGTTGGTGTAGGTGATGTGGCAGGGAACCTGCTCGACGGCGTGCGGCGGCGTCTCGAAGGAGAAAAACGAGGGGTGTTCGTCGCCCGGTTGCGCCTCCAGTGCAGCGTAGTCGATGGTGTTGCCGTCCAGGCGCGGGCAGGTGCCCGTTTTCAGCCGGCCGAGGGGCAGGCCGAGTTCGAGTAAATGCTCCGACAGCGTGTTCGCCGGCACGTCGCCCAACCGGCCGCCCGCGAAGTGGGTCATCCCGATGTGCAGCAGGCCGCGCAGGAACGTCCCGGCGGTGAGGATCGTCGCCCTCGCCCGGTACACCCGGCCGGAAAACCCCTGCCCGCCGGCCACCCGCTGCCCGTCGAGCACCAGGCGGTCGATGCGATCCTGCCGCAGATGAATCAGCGGTTCCTGTTCGACCAGCGCGCGCATGACGCGGCTGTAGTTGTCCATGTCCGATTGACAGCGGCGCGAGCGCACCGCGGCGCCCTTTTTCGTGCCCAGACGGCGAAATTGGATGCCCGTGGCGTCGGCGACCTTGCCCATCACGCCGCCCATCGCGTCGATTTCGCGCACCAGGTGGCCCTTGGCCATGCCGCCGATGGCCGGATTGCACGACATGCGGGCGATCGCCTCGACGGCGAGGGTCACCAGGCACACCTGCAGGCCCAGGCGCGCGCCGACAAAGGCCGCCTCGACCCCGGCGTGGCCGGCTCCGATCACCAGCAAATCGTAATGCTCTTCCATTCGCTCCTCGGGCAATGTTTCACGTGAAACATTTTTTACATAACCGTCGGCTATTGTTTCACGTGAAACATTCCGGCGGCTCGATGACGGAAAACAGATCGACTTCGTCGGTTACCGGCTTCAGTTGCTTGCGATTGGGCAGGGCGTCGCACCACTCTTGGCGCGCCAGCACCACCTGCCCGTTGACGACGACCATCTGCAACGCCGCTTTTCCCTGACGGAAGAGGGCCTCTTCCAGCGTTTCCGCCTGCCAAAGCGATAAATCGCCCCAATTTCCTTTGGCCAGCGCACCCGCCTCGATCTTCAAAGCCCGCGCCGCACGGTTCGTCACCGCGTCGATCAACGCCTTCGGCGTTAGTTTGCCTATCTTTTCGGCCAGTTGCAACGTATGCAGCAGCCCCTCGCCGCCATCTCGACGAGAGCCGGCGCCCAGCAGCAGTTTTTCGCCCGCTGTTTTGATCAACTCGACCGGCCAGCTATGCCCCAGCACGAAGCGGTCGACGGCCGGCCGCCACACCAGGTGCGCCCCGGCCTCGACCAAGCGCCCGGCCTGCTCGACGCTCAACCCGGCGCATCCCATCGCCAGCGTATGCGGACCCAGGCCGCCCGCTGCCTCCAGTTTGGTGAACTCCCGTGTCGCGTTCCAGTTGCTGCCGTCGGCCAGGCGCACAGCGACCGCATGTTTGCCGGCTTTTTTAAAGATCTTCTCCGGATTCCTCTCCAACTCCAGCGATTCGATGAGCGCCGTTTTCGTTGCCCGCAGCACCGCCGGTTTTTCCGTGTAAAGACTGACCGCCGCCGTTACACCATTGCGCAGGCAGGTCAGGGCCCCGGCTCGCGCCCGCTTGCCCTCGGCCATTTTTTGCGCTGCGATCCACGCGGCCGGCTGTGCGCTCTCGAACTCCGCCTCGCGGCCCGCCCGATCGGCGTAGGGTCCGGGCAGCAACGGCGGCAGACAATCGTCGGCCAACGGATGATCCGCATCGATCAGCCCGGGCGCAATGAGCAAGTCCCGCGTTTCGATGACGCGCGCGCCACGGGGGATCTTCACCTCGCCGAGGGCGGCAATGCGCCCCTCTTTAATAATGATGTCGCCGCACCGCACCCCTTCGGGCAACCATAGCCTCCCGCCGACCAGGGCGAGGGGCGTTTCGTCCATGTCCGGGATCCAACCAATAACCATCTCACTCCTCCCCGCACACCTGCCGGTAGACATCCACCGTCGCGGCGGCGGCGCGATCCCAACTGAACAGCCGCGCGCGCTCCGGCCCGGCCGCTCGCAATCGCAATCGTAGCGCCTCATCATCGAGAATCCGGCCCATCGCGGCGGCGAGGGCGCCGATATCCTGCGGCTCGACCAGCAGTCCGGCGTCGCCGACGACCTCCGGGATGCTCGTGCGGTTGGACGCGATGACCGGCACGCCGCAGGCCATCGCCTCCAGCGGCGGCAAACCGAAGCCTTCATACCACGAGGGAAAAGCCAGCGATTCCGAGCAGTTATATAGCACAGGCAGCTTTTCTTGCGGCACGGAACCGAACAGGCGCAGCCGATCGGCCACGCGATGCTCGCCCGCGAAGCGCATCAGATCGCCGCTGAGCCAGCCCTCGCCGCCGGCCAGCACCAACTCATGCGGCAGACCGCGCTCTTGCACCAGGCGCGCGAACGCGGCAATCAAATGCCGCAGATTCTTGCGCGGTTGCAGCGTGCCGACGAACAGAAAATAGGGCCGCGTCAGGTCGAATTCCTCGCGCGCGCGCCGTCGCGCCGCCTCGTCCAGCGGCCGGAACTGCTCATCCAAACCGTAGGGGATGACCGCCACCCGCGCCGGATCGATCCCCGCCAGGGCGACGATCTCCTCGCGCGTAGCCACGCTGGGGGTAATCACCCGCGCCGCCCGGCGGATGCTGCGCAGGCCGACGAATTGCTTGTAGTGGCGGCGGCTGAAATTGTACATCGTCGGCAGGCGGTAAAAAGCCAAGTCGTGCACGGTGATGACCACCGGGCAGGGGCGCCGCCACAGCGGCAGGGCGTGGTCGACGTAATGCAACAGGTCGAGGCCATCGCGCCGGGCGAGGGCGGGCAGGCCGAATTGTTCCCACAGAATGCGCGGGGCGCTGCCGCCGAGGTTAAACCCACCGACCGACACGCTCAGGCCGTCGCCGACGGCGAGGTCGGGACCGTGCATCAGATACAGCCGCAGCGACGCGGCGGCCTCGGGCCGGCGGGCGAGCGCGCGCACCAGGTTGTAGGTATAGCTGCCCACCCCGGTTTCGCGTTCGAGCGCTTTGGTGGCGTTGATTCCGACGCGCATCGGTCCTTTCCTTCCGGCGGGAGATGCTAACGTTATTTAAGCAAAGGTGCAAGCGAATAATCAAGGAAAACAGCCTTAAATAGGGAGCGAATCGCGGCTGTTTACCATTACTAATTAAAATAATAACTATACATGATTAGACTTTCATCAAAGATGAAAGTTATGAAAAGGGGCGACAAGTGGACGACACATTCCCGACCAACCCGATTTTCTCAACCCCGATTGCCCATGTTCGTAAATCCTCCGGCCAAAACCCTACTTCCTTGTCTACTCGCATATTCGAGAAAGCCAACATTCTCGGCAGTCCGCAAATCCGATCTATTTTTATAAATCAACATCAACTTGCGTTTGTCCCTAACCCCTGAGGGGCGGAGGAATCTTACCTGCACCCCTTTCAGGGGTTTGCTTGAGGTTGCCACATCTCATACCAGGGCTTCGCCCTGCGCTACCGACCTGCGCCCTGCGGGCTTGAGGAAATCGAGGCCAACCTGAACCGAAAAACCCCAGAATGTCTGACAGGAAAAGCTCGCCGCTATTGTACCTCGCCCGACGCTTTCTTCCGCTCGCGCAGATACCGCGCGGCGGCTTCGGCGAAGGCGCGCGAATAGAGCGGTCGGCTGGTGTGGTAGGTGATCATCGCCTGCATGGCGGCGCGCGCTTCGACCGACTGTTCGCGCGTCCACTCGATGCGCAACGCTTCGGGCAGCGGACACTCGAGCACCCGGCGCATCGCCCGCCGCGTTTCCGGCGCCAGGCGCGGCGAATGCGGCAGCGCCTTGTTCAGACAGACCGTGCCGCCGCGATGCGGTTCGAAGGCCGTCGTCTCGTCCTCGCGCAAGACGCGCCCGGTGACCGTACAAATGTCCAACCGCGGCGCGAGCCCGGCATGATCGAGCGTGCGCAGTTCGACCAGCCGACTGAGCGCGCCCGCGTCCTTGCCGTTACACAAACCGCGCAGCGAGCAAGTCAGCGCGTTGAAGGTTTCCGGCTCGGGTTGATCCTCGGCGGCAAAGGACGCGGCGACCTCGGCCAGATAGCACCCGGCGGCCAGCCGCATCAGTTCCAGCGACAGCGGCCGGTAGGCGTCGACCAGCCGCGCATGGCCGAGCAGCAGCAGCGGGCTCTTGCGGCGCGTGAGTTCGACCTCGAGGTGATACAGCAGATCCAGAATGCCGCCGTAGCGCTTCTTGGATTTGCGCGCACCCTTGGCCACCGCGCGGAGCAGTCCGTGTTCCTTGGTGTACAGCACCAGAATGCGATCGGATTCGCCGAGCGGATACCGCCGCAAAACGACGGCCGGCGTGGTAAGGATCTTTCCGGCCATGGTTAGAGCATAATCGCCGTGGCGATCATGAAGTAGGAGCCGACGCCCAGAATGTCGATGGTGGTGGTGACGAACGGGCCGCTGGCGACCGCCGGGTCGATGCCCATACGGTGGAAGATCAACGGCAGCGCCGAGCCCATTACCGAGGCCAGGCACATCGAAGTGAACAGACCCAGGCCGGCGGCCAGGCCCAGGCTGATGTTGCCGCGGTACAGCAGCGAACCGGCGATGCCCAGCAGGATGCCGTAGATCGCCCCGAGCACCAGGCCGACGCTCAGCTCTTTGAACACGTAGCGGAACAGCCGCCCCGTGGCGAGGCGATGCGTGGCCAGGCCGCGCACGGTGATCGTCGTGGCCTGAATGCCGATGTTGCCGCCCATGCCCACGACGATGGGCATGAACGCGGCCAGTGCCGCGATCTGCGCGATGGCGTCGCTGAAGTGCGCGATCACCCGCGAGGCCAGCAGCCCGCCGATCCAGCTGGCGAACAACCAGGGCAGGCGGATCTGCGCACTGCGAAACACCGACGACGAAGTGATTTCCTCTTCGCTGGTGCCGGCCAGTTTCATCAAGTCTTCGGTCGCCTCGTCGGACACGACGTCGATCACGTCGTCGACGGTGATGATGCCCACCAGTTTGTGTTCCTGGTTGATGACCGGAATCGCCAGCAGGTTGTACCGGGCGACCTGCCGCGCCACTTCCTCCTGGTCCTCGTGCGTTTCGACGAAAACGACGTCTTTTTCCATCATCGATTCGAGCGTCGTTTCCGGCGGCACGGTGACCAGTTGCCGCAAGCTGACCACGCCCTGGAGCGTTTCCTCCTCGTCGATGACGTACACGTAAAACACCATTTCCGCTTCGCTGGCCTTGCGCAGTTCGCGGATGGCGTCGCCGGCCTCCATCGTCTTGGGCAGCGCGAAGAAATCCGGGCTCATGATGCGGCCGGCGGTGTACTCTTCGTAGCTGAGCAGCTCCTCGACCTCTTCGGAATCCTCGTCCTTCATCAATTCGAGGATCTTCGCCCGGCGCTCTTCGTCCTCGATCTCCTCCATGATCTGCGCCGCGTCGTCGGTCGACATTTCCTGGAAGATCTTGGCCAATCGCTCCGGCGCGAGTTCGTCGAGAAAATCCTCGCGCACGGAAATGGACATTTCGGAAAACACTTCGGCGGCGACCTCGACCGTCGGCAACAGCTCGAAGATCATCCGGCCGTCTTTGTGCGACAGGTAATTGAACGCCGAAGCCATGTCGGCCGAGTGCGTCTTGTTGATTATTTTGACGAGGTTTACCGTGGCTTTTCGATGCAGCAACCGTCGGAGGGTATCGGCGAGGATATGAATGCGGCGGCTTCCGGCTTCCACGGCGCACCTCCGGTTCGGACGGTCGGTAAAGTATCCCGATTTGGTCGTGGCTGTTCTACACTTTGCCGACCGGCAAGTCAATTACAAGTTGCGGAAAATCCCGTTTTGGCAAACAAAAAGCGTGATAACCATTTCACTCTCGTTCGTTCCGGCGCGTCCGGCGCGTTCTCGTTTTTACAGTTGATAGGCATGGCTTGGTTTCCTTATTTTTAAGTTGCTATCTTTTCTTGCCTCCCCCAAGAGCGGTCACGAAAGGAAAAATTATGACCGCGCCGGAACCGGTCAAGCGAAACCGTATCGTTTGGCTATGAATATCAACACGTTAGGGTTATTGACTTTCGCGGGTAAATCCTTACAGTTGCCCTTGGGCAACTATCACCCCAAACCGGAAAGGCAGACGGTTCCATGAAAATGTTTGCTGCTATTCGCCCGTTGTTGGTGGTTCTCGTCGTTTTCTCGCTCGCCCTGACGGCTTGCCGGAAAAAGGAAATGGAAGTGATCGAACAGGGCGGCCTCGACATGGCCCCGGTGATCGCCCAGGTTATCAATCCCACGATGGGTTACAGCGGCGGCGAAATTCTGCTGTTGCTCGCCCCGAAAGAAACCGGCCATGTGCGCATCACCCGCAGCAACGTGAAAGTACTGGCTGTGTACGACATCAGCCTCACCTGGAAAGAGCCCAACGAAAAACAGGGAAAACAGATCGAATCGTTCAATTACGTTTTCGACAAGCCCGCCGATCTGGAACGCCACGATATAAAAGTGCCGACCAAGCTCGGCAAGAAAATCGCCGTCAGCGAACAGGCGGGGCAGTTGCAATGGTTCCGCTTCAGCCGGCAGCAGGATTTCTTCAACATCGAGGCGGCGTTCAACACCGACCCGCTGACCATACGCAAGATCAAGTACCGCGTCATAGACGACGGCTACACGATCGTCGCCGAATCGGGCTCGCGCCTGGTGATGAAGTAAACTGTCGAAGCGTCAACCACCGAAGCGCGCACTGTAAATGACGTCGTCCTCCGTGCCGCTCTCGCCGTCCGGCCCCAACGAGAACAGAACGAAAAAGAAGCCGTCGTCACACAAGTACTGATACGCGTTGCCCCACGGATCGATCGGGATTTCCTTTTCCTCCCAATAGCCGCCCGCGCGGTAATGCGGCGGTCGCGGCCCATTCGTCGGCGGTGTCTGCAAGGCCGTCAGACCCTGTTCGGTGGTCGGCGCGCCATCGTTGTCTTTCATGTATTCCCGCAGCGCTTTGTCCAACTTTTTCAGCGTGATCTGCGTCGTCTCGAACTTGGCTTGATCCATACCTTGCAACGCCTGATCGGTCGCTATCGAGGCGCAGGAAAAAAACGCCCGGGAGGCGGCTCCGGGTGAGCAGGCCGCCAAGGCGAACAACACCAAAACGAAAACGAACCTCTTCCCATAATGCCACAGCATCGTCGACCATCCTTTCCAAAAGCGGAAAACGTTTCCAATTGAATATTATCTTTTATGAAAAATTTCAAGGGTCAGCGCAACGACACATCGTCGGCCGTTTCCATCTGCCCGTCGGGTCCCACCGAAGACAACTGGTAAAAAAAACCGTCGTCGCAAACGTAGCGGAACGACCAGCCCCACGGATCGACCAGCGTGCGGTCGTTCAGCAGATATCCGGGTGCGCGATAGCCCAGCGCACGTTCGTTGGTCGGCGGCGGCATGAGCAGCGCGGTCAGCCCTTGCCCGGTGGTCGGGTAACGGCCGTTGTCGCGCTTGTATTGCTCCAGCGCCTGGCGGATGACCAGCATCTTTTGGCGGGCTTCGTCGTTCTGTTGCGCCACGCCGCCCGCGCCGGGCGCCACTGGCCCGGCCGCGCACCCGGCAAGCATCGCCAGCAACAACAACATCGCGATCAAACGCATAAACGCTCCTCACCCCGTTTTCCTGCCAAGATAAATCGTCCACGACGACAAGAAAAGGGCGAATCCCTGGCCCTGGTATAAGACGGTGCAACCTCAATCAAACATGTAGGTAAATTTCCTGCGCCCCTTCGGGGCTTGTCGGTTTTTGGTGGGCTCGCAATTTCCAGGGCTTCGCCCTTCGCTACTGACCGTCCGCCCCTGCGGGGCTTT
>CALBTQ010000686.1 GCA_937967875.1 uncultured Pseudomonadota bacterium | reverse complement strand
ACCACCGAGATCTACACTCTTTCCCTACACGACGCTCTTCCGATCTGCCCCAAACGGCGCCGCCCTTGATCGTTCCGGCCGGCGAGGCGGAAGGTGGGGAGGTGGGTGGACGTTAACCGCCGCCCCGCCGGCTCGTGTTTACAGCACGCGGTCCAGGTCGACCGCCGACCAGACCACGCTGGTTCCGTAGCCCATCATCAGCGGATCCACCCAGGGGCCGGCCCAGGTGGAAACCACGCGGGCGAAGAAGAGCACGTTGTCTTCGCGCATGCCCGGCGCGGCTTCCCAGGAGGGGGCAAAGCGGAGGGTGGATTCGATCACGTAGTCGCCGTAGCCGGGAGCGAAGGACTTTTGCGGCTCGCTCCACTCCATCGGCCGTTTCAGGTCGGCAAAGCGCACGTTGAACTCGGGGATGTTTTCGTCCGGGTTCAAGCGCGTGTGCGTCAGCATCAGCAGGTCGCTGTCGGGAAGACGACGCACGGAAAATTCGCCGAACACGGCCTCCTCCACAATCGGCATGGCCTGATCGATCGCGCCCCGCACCCAGTTGCCCTGGGCCGATCCGGTGTAGAAGTACAACCGGGTCGCCACGTCCGGCCGCTCCAGGTCGGCGGCCTTCACGTAAGCCAGATACAGTTCGCTCTCGCGGTAATTCGGCGTGAGCGTGACGTTGCAGAAGCTGCCCCAGCGCGGATCGGCGTCCTCGTAGCCGATCATGTTTTCGCCGGCGCGGCCGCTGCCGTAGATCAGAAATCCGCGTTCGTGCGCCTCGGTCCAGGGCGGCGTCAACGCGGCGTCGGCCGGGTAGTTGTCGCGCTCGACGGGCACCGGCGCGACCTGGATGAACTTCTGGTCGGCGAACCGGCCGACGTACCGCCACTGGCCGCTGTTCACGTCCAGCGCCAGCAGGTGATTCTGGTCGGTCTGCCAGTTGTTGATGTATTTGCCGTACCAGTAATAGATCGTTTCGTCGTCGACCTGCGCTGCGCCGGTCGGCACATGGTACCAGGCTTCGCGGCTTTTCGCCTTGCCTTCGGGGAAGAAAAATTCGCGCTCGATGTCGTTGAGCAGCCCGGTCGGATTGTCGTTTTCGTCGAACGCCGTTTCCTGCGTCACCGAGGTGAAATAGGGTTCGCCGCCCATGTCGATCGTCGCGTCGATCCAGTCCAGCTTCTGATCGTCGTCGAAGTCCATTGCGTAGGGCAGGCCGAAAAACTGTCCGCTGGGCGTCCGGCGGTTTCCTTCGAAGCGGCTGTAAGGCAGCGTGTCGCCGAAGAAGTAATAGGTCCGGTCGCCGACTTGAATGTTGATGCCCAGGTCGGTGCCGTCGACCAACTGGTTGGGCACGTCGAATTGTTCGCCGTTCTGGCTTTGCTCCCAACGGTCCTCGCTGCGTCCCAGGAAACCGCTCATTTCGTACTGGCAGACCTGTTCGCTCATCCCGAATTCGCCGAAGCATTCGGCCAGGTCCGGATATTCCTTCATAGAAGGCAGGGTGTCGGTTTGCACCGCCGACGAATAAGCGGCGGCTTCGGGCGCCATCAACAAGGTGACGAGCAGCAACAGCAATGAGAGAATCAGCGGCAGTGGTTTCATCGTCACTCTCCACAAACATACGGTCAGCCTGACGGCTGTGTCCGCGTAACATCATTGTGGAGGATGACGGGTTGGGCATTTTCGGCGGATCCGCAACATGCGAATCGACCTCTTGGGTCATCTCCACAACTTCGGCGGCCTGGCGATCTCGCTTTCGCGAGACCCATGGCTTTGCGTCCCCGCCTCACGACGGGTTTGCCTTTATCGGTTGTGCCCAAGGCGTCTCGCACGCCTCTGACTTTATTCATATCAAGATCCGGGCCAATTCACCGATTTCGTAACCTATCGATTTCTAATGATGATTTTTTCAACAGTTTTTCGCGGCCGTTTTTCGAGGATTACATTTTCGCAATCGACCATTACAAAATGGAAAGTCGCAATGTCGTTTTTTTGCTCGAAAGAAGCAAAAAGCGCTTGCGCATTCCTGCGCAATTTTCGATAGGATGAATAATCGGCAAGAAAACGGAAGGGTATCGCCATGCGGAAATGGTTACCGATCGTGTTGTTGTTTGCGGTTCTCGTGTCGGCCGTCGCCTGCAGCAAGGACGAGCAGGCTGAGGCGGAAAAAGCCGCCGCCGAATTTCCGGTCGATATTACCGGCACGTATACCGGCTCGGCGGAGTTGGTCCTCAACAAACAACCGTTCCCGCTGACCGCCAAACTGCGCATCGGTCCCGACCGCAAGATCGAACGCCTCGAATGGCAAGGATTCCGTTCGCACGGCCGCACCGACGATCTGCTGTGGACGCCCGACGGTTCGGTCCGCTTCGCCACCACGTTTTATCAATTGAAACACGGTAACTACCAGGATCGCGACGGCGAATTCCGCATGGAGCGCAAGGGTGCGCACCTGGAAGTGTACGTCGATCAACCGCGGCGCGTCCCGATTCACTACCTGCAGTTCAGCTATGATTACAATGAGGCCGAAATGGCCACGATCGACGCGGGCGGCGTCTTCGCGCTGGATCCCGCCGGCGAATGCCTGACCGCCACGGTCAAGGTCGTGTTCCCCGCTATCACCGGTCCGTCGATCACGCCCGACAACTTCGAAATGGGCCTTGCCCCGTCCGAGATACTCAAGCACATTCCCGGCGCCGAACAAATGAATCGCAACGCGTCGTCTTTCGGCACCAAAATCATCGGCGAGAAAAACACGAACGTGAACAAGGTCAAGCTGTCCAACACGCCCAACGGCCAATGGATAATCGACGCGGTGAAGGTGGACACCAACACGCAGCGGCGCACGCTCACCGAACACCCCGACACGATGTATGCGATCACCACCACCGAACCGATCGTGCGCCAGGTGGAGGTCGCCTTCTGCACCGACGGCCGCAAGTACATGTTCGTGCCCGACCGCAAAATAAAATACGAGCTGAAACCGGGGATTTGATCGCTCCCGCCATTTCCCGCCATTTCCCGCAATTGCGGAAAAACGAAGAATCATTTAATCTACCCCTTCGGCGTTCGTGGGCCGCGCCGGGAGCGTGATGGAGAAAAGGACGCTCGCCGTTCGATTGGAAGCTGTGGAATTACTCTGAACCAAGGAGACGATCCATGTCCAAGTTCACTCGCCGCCACTTCCTCAAACTCGGCGCCGGCGCCTGTGCCGGAGCGACCATGTCGTCGATGATCGGTTGCGGATCCGG
>CALBTQ010000685.1 GCA_937967875.1 uncultured Pseudomonadota bacterium | reverse complement strand
AGCATGTGCCGGTCATCCTGCTGATCGATCCGGCCACCGGCGAGGGGCTCGATCTGGATTACGGCTTCAACCTGGAAAAGCTGACCGACGGGCAGGGAATGCTAACCGGCGTGCGGCTGCATCTGCCCGAGGGATTTGAGGTCGACAATCAGCGCGCCGTGGTGGTCGTCAATCTCTATCCGCTATATGAGGAAACGCTCTAACTTTCCTCATGCCGCGGCTGCAACGCGCGGCGGCGCAGCACCAAGAGGAACGCGGTTATCGAACCCGGCACGTAGAAGAACGTCAGCGCCGAGCCTTTGTCGTACAGGAAAAACGCGAAGACCATCGCGATCTCCGCCACCGCCGGCAAGAAGCCGGCGCGCCCGAAATAGAACAGCGCGATGGCGATCAGCGCATGCCAGACCATCGGCGCGATAAAGCCGAACGCGAACGGATACCAGATGTCCAGCAGCGTGTCGGTCGCCACGCACAGCACGCCCAGCAGCACCAAAAACGCCTCGCGCCGCGCCTGCTCGCTCATTTCCGCCGCCGCGTGGCGCGCCTGCCGGAACAGCAAAACCAGCATCAGCGCGGCCAGCAGCGTGTTGACGATCACCAAGGTCACGCGATTGCGGCTGATCGGAAAATTGGTGTCGGTCAGGCGCAGGTCCGGACGATCCGCTTGCTTGATCTGCAAGCGAAACAACAAGCCGCATGTCGCGTCGTAAATCGCCGTGCCCGCGCGCACGCCGTCGGCGGTGAAAATCCCGTAACGGTAAGACGCCTGACTCTGCAGAATGTCGTCCATCAGAATCAGGCTCGCTTCCTGCCGCGCCGTGTACGACTGCTGCGGCTTGCCCATTACGCCGATGTGATCGTAGATCGGATACTCCGGATTCTCCGTGCTTAGCGACAGCACCGGATTGCTGAAATGCAGCCAGAAGGGCGTGAATCCCTCTTCGCCGTTGGGCCCGGCATTCATGCCTCGCTCGTCGGTTTGCAGCAGCCCGTTAACCTCGCCGGTCACCTCGTAAATCGCCTCTTCGGTCGCGCGCTTGATCGCCATTGCGCCCTGGTCGGTCACGTAGGTCGCCGAAAACTTCCGTCCGTCGAAGGCGATGGGATCCTTCGACACGAGATTGATCTGCGTGAAAAAGTAAAGCAAAGCAGACGCCAGCAAAAACGGAAGAATGGAAAGAATGATGATTCGCAGCCTCGTTTGCCAGTTCATCATGCGGCTCCATAAATTATTATAGTGAATGAAATTGGTTGCCGTTATCATGCCGGGCTCGGGCGCGACCGTCAACCGCCGCATTATCCATCGGCGAATATTCATTACCTGAATATTAAAATTGTGCTAGCATTTCTTTCGCCGACTCCATCATTGTTTGATTCTCACATTTTATGATGAAGGGAAGAACGATGAAAATGACCCGTTTGCTGCTTTTGTTTGCCTTGCTTGCCGTTGGTTTTTCCTGTCTGTTGATCGCCTGCGGCGACGACGATGACGACGACAATGACAACGACGCCGATTGCATCGCCTGTGAATTGACCGGCGAGTGCACCGAGGCGCTGGGTCCGGGGTGGGTTTGTACGGGCGGTTGTTGCGTGCAAGTCGGTGATGACGACACCGACGACGATGACGACGACGATACCGGCGACGACGACGACGATGACGACGACGATGACGACGTGACGCCCGGCGACGTCGATTTTACCGTCGAGACCGTCGATCGCACGTCCGGCGGCAACCGCCAGACGTCGATCAAGGCGACCCCCGA
Source organism: uncultured Pseudomonadota bacterium (assembly GCA_937967875.1). GTDB lineage: Bacteria > Lernaellota > Lernaellaia > Lernaellales > Lernaellaceae > CALBTQ01. Next base: position 2,319 of record CALBTQ010000685.1, on the reverse strand, counting down.
CGGCGCCGTGCACGTCGCTTACACCGGCTGCTCCAACACAAGTTGCGACAACAACGTGTTGGCCTACGCCGTTAAAACGGCCGGCAAGGACGATTTCACCGCCACGTATATCGATAAACAGGACAACGACACCGGCTGGTTCCCCAGCATGGAAATCGACGGCGCCGGCACGATCTACATCCTCTACGGCAACCACCAGCGCCACAAACTGAACTTCGCCTGGCTCGAACCGGCTGGCGCCTGGCAAAAGCAGACCATCGACAACAGCAACGGCGGCTTCTGGACCTCCTGCGTGCTGGCCGGCGATCGCCTCTTGATGGCGCACACCGAACTGGACATGCCCGAACTGGTCGGCAGCCTCGAAGCCGGTCAGTATTTCAACGGCTCATGGGCTTTCGAACCGGTCGACGCGTCCTATGAATCCGGCTGGTTTACGGCCATCGCGGCGACGGCCGACAATCGTCCGGTCATCTCCTACATGGCCGGCGGTTATCCGGTCGGCTATCTGATGATCGCCGAGTGGACCGGCACAGAATGGACCCTAGAATCGCTTGACGGCAGCGCGATCGGCAGCGACATCGCCGTCGACAGCTTCGGCTATTTCCACATCGTCTACGCCAAAGTCGATTCGGCGGACTCCAACCTGTGGGATCTGTGGTACGCCACCAACTCGCCGGACGGCCAATGGTCCAAAATCGCGCTCGACCCCGGTGAGAATACCAGCGACGACACCGGTCATCAGCCGCACCTGGTCATCGATGAAAACGACGTGCTGCACGTCAGCTACCGCAACGGCTACTACGATGAACTGCGTTACGCGCGCAAAATCGGCGACGAGTGGACGATCTACACCGCCGACGCCATCGGCTACGGCACCTACAGCTCCATCGCGCTCGACGGACTCGGCGGCGTGCATATCGCTTACGAAGACGGAACGAACATCAAGCATGCCTACTGCGCCACCTGCGCGGACTATTGATTCATCGACTTAAATGCAAAACGGAACGGCGTTAAAACCGTTCCGTTTTTTATTCGCATGTTCGTTAGATCCAGCCCAGCCACACGACCAGCACCAGCCACAGCACGATATCGAAGGCGATCCACGACAGCAGAATGATCGTCTTGGTGCGCATCGATAAAAGATCGTGCGCCCAGGTCATCAGGAAGAACGGCAGCGTGTAACCGATATACAGTAAATACACGTGCGGCCAGCGCCACCACCAGAAATCCCACACCAACAGACCGATCTGGTTGAGCAGCACCTCGATGAACGTGCAGATCGCCCCCCAGAGCAGCGGCACGAGCAAGCGGTTGGGCAGGCCGAGAATTTTCTTGTTGCGATCCTTCGGCAGCGATTTGGCCACCACCATGCCCGCCAGTGCGAACATGAACCAGATTTCGATGTTTAGCCCGGCCAGAATCACATAGGCCGATTTTCCCGGGGTGATCCACATGCCCGCGTACTGCGTGAAATGCAGGATCAACGCGTTGAAAATCTCCCAGGTGAATTCACTGACCCACAGCAGCAAGCCGCACACCACCGCGTTCCAGTTTTTCTTTTCCGCCTCGTTGATGTAGGCGTACATCACCAAGGCCAGCAGCGGCACGACGTACCACTGGAAATTGTCGGTGCTGCGCAACACGGACAACGCTTGTTGACTGGCGCTCGTCATGATTTCCTCGCTTCGATTGGTCGGCTTATTTTGTGAAATGCGCCCCGTGCTGTCAAATGCGCCGAGGCGAACTTCGCGTTTGACAGCCGTTGCCGGTTGGGGGAAACTGGCTGCTGGTCATACCAGATGCGATAGCGGAGGTTCCGTGAACGACGTGCTCGCGCCCCTGAAAACCGAAAGCCTCAAGGAAGTATTCATCGCGCGCTTCGAGGAACTGATTCTCTCCGGCCAATTGCAGATCGGCGAAAAGCTGCCCGGCGAGCGCGAACTGGCGCTGCAGTTGGGCGTCAGCCGTCCGGTGGTCCACGAGGGTCTGGTCGAATTGTCCTACAAGGGTTTGGTTTCGCTGACCCCGCGCGTGGGCACGGTGATCAACGATTACCGCCGGGAAGGCTCGCTGGCGCTGCTGACCTCGCTGGTCGGTTATCGTCAGGGGAATTTCGATCCGCAACTGCTGCGCAGCCTGCTGGATGTGCGCCGCACCTTCGAACTGGAAACCGCGCGCCTGGCCGCCCGGCAACGCACCGCCGAGCACCTGACCGAATTCGCCGACATCATCGCGCTGGAAGCGAGCATCGACGTCGCCGATACCGACGCCCTGGCCAGATCGGAAGAGCGTCGTGTAGGGAAAGAGTGTAGATCTCGG
>CALBTQ010000684.1 GCA_937967875.1 uncultured Pseudomonadota bacterium | reverse complement strand
GACCACCGAGATCTACACTCTTTCCCTACACGACGCTCTTCCGATCTTATGGATAGCAGCGATTTTTATAGGTTAGGGGCAGACGTTAATGGACAGACAGCGGACACTAGCCACAGCGGTTACTTGCAGCGGAATCGGCCTCCACACGGGTTCGGAGGTCACGCTCACCCTGCGCCCCGCTCCGGTGGATCAGGGCATCGTGTTCGTCCGCACGGACCTGGCCGGTCGTCAGAAGATCAAAGCGCACGCGACCAAGGTCGGCGGCACCAACTTCGCCACCACGCTGATCGGCGACGGGTACATCATCGGGACGATCGAACATTTAATGGCCGCCTTGCACGGCCATGCCATCGATAACGTACTGATCGAGCTGGACGGCGACGAAGTGCCGATCATGGACGGCAGCGCCGCCGCGTTCAGCTATTTGATTCAAAGCGCGGGCGTCGTCGAATTGCAGGCGCCGCGTCGTTACCTGCAGATCCTCAAGCCGGTCGAGATCGTCGAAGGCGACAAACGCGCCGGACTCTATCCGGCCGACAGCTTCGCGGTGACGTATGAAATCGACTTCCCGCACCCGATGATCAAGGTGCAGCGTTTCGACGTGATGGTCACGCCCGAGAGTTTCCACTCGGAACTGGCCAGCGCGCGGACCTTCGGCTTCCTCACCGACGTGAACATGATGCGCGACGCGGGCCTGGCCAACGGCGGCGGGCTGAATAACGCGATCGTCATCGGCAACTACTCGGTGCTCAACAAAGGCGGCTTGCGCTACCCCGACGAGTTCGTGCGCCACAAGGTGATGGACGCGATCGGCGACGTGTTCCTGGCCGGTTACCCGATTCTCGGTCGGTTGCACGCAGTCAAAAGCGGCCACGCGCTCAACCACAAGCTGGTCATGCGCCTGCTCGAAGAAAAAGGTTCGTGGCGGATCGTCGAGGGGCGGCCGCGGCGGCAGAAGCAGGCCGACGTCATGCCGATGCGCCCGGCGCGGGCCCGCAGCATCTAAGCGAAAATTCCGGCACAGCTTGCCATTTCCCGGTGATGGATTATTATTTCCCCGCAGACCCACCCGAGGTGCAAACCATGACTGAACCGATCATTCGCGAAGCACGGCCGAACGACGTTTCCGCCATCGTCGCCCTGTGGAAAGAGTTGATGGACTTTCACGCGCTGCTCGATCCGTTCTTCACGCGCGACGAAAACGGGCATCTGTCCTTCGTGCGGCTGCTCACCCAACTGATGGAAAGCGGCAAGGGGCTGGTGCTGGTGGCGGTGGACGGCGACCGGGTGGTCGGCTTCACGCAGGCGGCGATCACCAATTACTCGCCGACGGTGAAGCTGCGTCCCTTCGGACTGATTTACGACACGATGGTTGACAATGAGTATCGCCGGCGGGGTATCGGCGCGAGGCTCTTCGCCAAGCAAAAGGAATGGTTCGCCGCGATGGGCATCAACCGGCTGGAAGTGCGGGCGATGGCCGACAACGAACTATCCAACGCTTTCTGGCGCAAGATGGGTTTCAACGCTTTCCTGATCAACTACGCGCAGAACATCTAATCAATCGACCGGCAGTACGACGCGTTCGATCGAGGTGTAGACGGCGCCTTCCGGCCGCAACTCCGAGCGGTAGAGCACCAATGCCTCGGCGGTGAACTCGCCGAAGTCGCGCCCGGCCAGTTGCTCATAGACCTTGTGCAGCGCGCCGAGCATCTTCGGCTGCTTCATGCGCCCCAACGTGAGATGCGGATGAAAACCGCGCTTTTCGGGAGCAAAGCCCAGCGCGGAAAGTTCCTTGTCCAGCTTGCGCATCAGAATTCCCAGCGGCTTGACGTCGGCTTCCAATCCGGCCCACAACACGCGCGGCGCGCGCAGGTCGGGGAACGCGCCCACCTCGCGCACGGCCAGGTGGATCGGCGCAGCGACGGTCGCGGCGGCGGCTTCCATCGCGCGGCGGATGTCGGGGATCTTCCGTTCGTCGGCGTCGCCCAGGAATTTCAACGTCAGATGGATGCCGGGCAGGGCGGTCAGGCGCACGTGCGGGTTGGCGCGGCCGATCATCTGTTGTGCGTCGGCCAACGCCTGTTTGACCGGCCCGGGCACGGGCACGGCGATGAATAGTCTCAGCTCGGTCATTTCAATAAATATTTCCGTAGACGGTTGAGCGCCGTGGCCGCCGACAAGGTGCGCACGCGCCAGCGGTCGCCGAAGCGGAAGGTGTCGTGCCAGGTGCGCACGCCCTGCGGCGAGGCGAGGGCCATGAACACCGTGCCGACCGGCTTTTCCTCGGTGCCGCCGTCGGGGCCGGCGATGCCGGTGACGCTGATCGCCAGATCCGCGCCGGACGATTCGCGCATGCCCACCGCCATGGCCTCGGCGACCTGTTCGCTGACCGCGCCGTATTGGGCGAGTAGCTCTTCGCTCACGCCCAGGCGGCTGAGTTTCGCTTCGTTGCTGTAGGTGACCGCACCCTCGATGAAGTAATTCGAGCTGCCCGGCACGTTGGTCAGCCGCGCGGCGACCATCCCGCCGGTGCAGCTTTCGGCGGTGGCCACCTTCAGACCATGCTTGGTTAGTAACTCGCCGACCACTTCTTCCATCTCGCGCTCGTCCTCGGTGAAGATCGCCTCTTCCAGGCGGCGGCGAATCAGCGCCCGCACCTTGTTGCGCTTGCGCTCGGCGATCGTCTTGCTCGCGCCGACGGCGGTCAGCGTGATGTGAATTTCCGGGAACGAGGCGGTGAAGGCCAGTTCCACGTCGCCCAGTTCCATGTCGGCCAGCAGCTTGTCGACCGCGCTTTCGGGCTTGCCGAAGGTCTTGAGCGTTACGCGCGACACTTGCCCTTTAAGCGCGAATTGCTCGTGAATCAGAGGGATGATCTGTTCGCGCGCCATCAGCTCGAGTTCGCGCGGCACGCCGGGCGCGAAGATGGCCCACTTGCCTGCGTCCTCCACCGCGAAGCCACAGGCCGTACCGATCGGATTGGCCAGAATGCGCGCGCCGGCCGGGAACTGGCACTGACGCCGGTTGTTTTCGGTCATCGGGCGGTTGAACAGCGCGAATTTCTCCTCGAGGTCACGCATGGCGTCGGTGTCTTCGATCAGCTCGCGCCCGAACACGTCGGCGGCGGCGTAGCGTGTGCGATCGTCCACGGTCGGCCCGAGCCCGCCGGAGATGATGACGATCTCCGCCTGCGACAACGAGGAACGCAACGCTTTGGCGATGTCGGCCTCGCGATCGCCGACCAGCGTCACGCGAAAGATGTTCAACCCTTCTTCACTCAGCAGATTGGCCAGGAGCTTGGTGTTGGTGTCGATCCGGCGACCGTCAATCAGCTCCGAGCCGGTGCAAATCAATTCCAACCGCATCCGAACCACCCCAGGGCGACGAGTAATTGCAAGGCGATGTTCGCGTAAATGCCGGCGGCGACGTCGTCGAGCATCACGGACCATCCGCCGCTTTTCGCGCGGTCGATCTAGATCGGAAGAGCACACGTCTGAACTCCAGTCACCGAATACGA
>CALBTQ010000683.1 GCA_937967875.1 uncultured Pseudomonadota bacterium | reverse complement strand
GATCGTATTCGGTGACTGGAGTTCAGACGTGTGCTCTTCCGATCTCGGCGAGGGCACTTCGGAGATCCAGAAGCTGGTCATCGCCCGGCAGTTGGGACTCGACCCGATTTACAAGTAAGTGTATTCGCCCGATGGAATCGGGCATTGCGCGACACGTGATTTAACAAGGAAAGGGTATAACGAATGAAAAAAGTGATGATTCTGGTTCTGGCCCTGGCAATGTTGTTTGTGATCTCCGGTTGCTTCAAGCACACCTTCACCGTGGGCAAGGGCGGCGACGGCGGCAAAATGGTGTATGAGAAATGGCATAGCCACTGGCTGTTCGGCATCATCGGCGACGAAAACGTGAACGTGAAAAAGCTTTGCCCGTCCGGCAACGCGACCATTCACGAAGAAATCACCTTCGTCAACGGCCTGATCGGCGCGTTCGTCGGTCTGATTTACTATCCGACCAGCGTCGAAATCGAATGCGCGGGCGGCGGCCGGGCCCAAATCGAACTCAACGCCGACCAGGTGGCGCAGATCGTCAGCGATCCGGACTTCCTGTATTTCGTGGAAGACGTGGCTCCGGAGAAAATGGCCGATGCGCAGACCGCGGCGGCCAATGCGCAGAGCTATCTGGCCGAATAATTTCGGTTCGTGCGACAATGATTACGGGCGGCTGCGGTCGCCCGTTTTCTTTTTAAAAACATCGGGCCGCGCGACTGGCGGGCGGCCCGATACGATCACAACGATTTGGTGCGACTAAAAGGCGTACTCAACCAGCGTGTAGACGAAGTCGTTGTCGTCCATGTCGCCGAAGGTGGTTTTTTCGTCGCCGCCGTACAACTGGATGCCCAATTCGGCGGCCAGGTCCACCGTGAGCTTGTAGCGTACATACGGTTTGATGTACCAGTCGCCGTGCCACGCGTTGGCCGCGCCCTGAAAGCTCAGATCCAGATCCTCGTCCAACAGCAGGCTTTGCACCTTGAGGGTGACCATCCCCTCGTTTTCCTCGTACAGCAGGTCCTCTTCGTAATCGAGAATCTGCGTATGCACGTACTGCATGTTGACGTACAGCTCCGAGCCGCTGCGGTAGTCGACGCCGCCGACCGCCGACCAACCGGGCTTGCGCACGCGCCAGGTGTGATCGGCCAGGCCGGTCATCAGGTCGAACGCGGCGAATAGGTTGCCCACCTGCATCAGCGAATCGTCGAACTCGTACATGTAGTAGCGCGGCGTGCAGTAAGCGCCTTCGCCACGCAGGCTGAACTTATCGACGGTGAAGGCGAAACTGCCGCCGTAGGCCGAATAGCGCTGGTATTCTTCGCGCAGCACCAGCGGCTTGCCGCCTTCCATCACCACGTTGGGATCGGGAATGATGTTGATGTCGAAGGTCGGCTGATCGTCAAAGCCGTTGAAGTACATCAATTGGAAATCGACCGTGGCGATCGTTCCGGCCAGCTTGGCGGCGACTTCCGCGTTGTTTGCCGTCATTTCGGGGCGCGTATCCTCCTGCAGATCGACGTAATCGGGGAACGCGCCGACCAGCGAGTCGAGGCTGATCAACTGCCACGGACGCCAGTCGCTGTTCTGGTCGGGCAGCAGCACCGGCTCGAACACCGGAATCACCACGCCCTGCAGGTTGAAGTTCTCGTAGCTGAGCGCCAGGTTGGCCGAATACACGCCGATCTTGCGGTCGGTTTTGTCCACCGAAATGAACCAGCGGTAATCCTCCGGATTGAGCAGATCGGTCGGATTGAACTCGTCGGCCAAGCCCCACGCGTAAATGCGCTTGCCGATCTCGACGCTGTAATAGGGTTGATAATACCCGGCGTACACCTCGCGCAGCCGCCATTCGAAGTCGTTTTCGAACACGCCGGTCGGGTCGTGGCGGAAATCGATGTTGGCGAACAGCCGCGCCGTGCGTTCGTCGTCCTGCGCCCGCAGAATGATGTCGATTTTGGACAACAGCATCGTGAAGTCCCAGTCGTAATCCTCGGGCATGTCGTTTTGCAGAATGCGTAGGCGCATCTGATTGGAAACCGTGCCGTTGAGCTTGAGTTCGGCGTGCGCCGCCGAGGCCGACAACAAAAATAACAACAGCAAACAAATGAGG
>CALBTQ010000682.1 GCA_937967875.1 uncultured Pseudomonadota bacterium | reverse complement strand
GAGATCGTATTCGGTGACTGGAGTTCAGACGTGTGCTCTTCCGATCTAGGATGTCTGGTGCAATTACCAATACCCCTGTGCTTACAGCTTGTATGCCCAGAAAGTTAATCAGGGCCTCTACGATCACGGTTATTTGCGTGAAACATGCACATACACCGCATGCATGGAACCGGGGTCGGTTTTTTGCCAACGACGCGATGGATGCATCAGCGCACCAGCAGCCTGCACCGGTTGCTGAACATGGGAGGAAGAACAATGAATCACATGCCAATTATTCCGATTTTGTTGTTGGTCGCTTTATCGATGTTGATGTGTCAGTCATCCGATGACGACGACAATGATGATAACGATGATAACGATGACGCGGACGACGATGATGATTCTGACGACGATGCGACCGATGACGATGCGACGCCGGAGTGCGAAGAGTTCACCGACGAATACGGCGTCACGTGGAAATGCATTCCAGCCGGCTCATTCATGATGGGTTGCTCGCCCGGCGACACGCAATGCAAAAACGATGAATATCCGCGCCACCAGGTGAACATTTCGGCCTTCATGCTCGCCGAAACCGAGATTACGCAAACCCAGTATGAAGCCGCGATGGCAGGCAATCCCAGCTATCATCGCTGTGACGCCTGCCCGGTGGAAAGCGTTTCCTGGGAAGATGCAAGGCAAATGTGCGAGAAAATCGGCGGCCGTCTGCCCACCGAGGCCGAATGGGAATACGCCGCACGCGCCGATACGGATACGCCGTACTATTGCGGCAGCGACTCAGCGTGCGTAACGGACATCGCTTGGTACAATGAAAATGCCAGCGGTGTCACTCAACCGGTTGGACAATTGTCACCAAATGACTTCGGTCTTTTTGACACGCTCGGTAATGTCGCGGAATGGATCGCCGATTTCTATGATGAAGATTATTATATAACTAGTCCACTCAATGATCCCACTGGACCGGAAAGCGGTGAGAGAAAAGTTGTTCGTGGGGGATCAAGCGCATCCCGAGTTGAAACACAACGGTCATCTTTTAGGAGTTCCGACGAAGTTGAAACATGGGATGCTTGGAATGGCTTTCGATGTGCGCGTAACGTTGAGTATAAGTAATTAGGAAATCTTAAGAATTGTAAGATACTCCATCTGTTAATACTATCATTAATGGTTTGGGTGGGCAGTAACTGCATAGCCGACGACGACGACAATGATGATAGTGACGATGACAATGACGCGGATGACGACGACGATACGACCGATGACGATGCGACGCCGGAGTGCCAAGAGTTCACCGACGAATTCGACATTACATGGAAATGCATTCCAGCCGGTACGTTCATGATGGGTTGTTCGCCCGGCGATACGCAATGCAAGGACGATGAATTTCCTCGTCATCAGGTGAACATTTCGGCCTTCATGCTCGCCGAAACCGAGATCACGCAAATCCAGTGGGAAGCGGCGATGCCGGATAACCCCAGTTATCATCGCTGCGACGCCTGCCCGGTGGAGAGTGTTTCCTGGGAGGATGCGCGCCAGATGTGCGAGAAAATCGGCGGCCGTTTGCCCGCCGAGGCCGAATGGGAATACGCCGCACGCGCCGGTACGCAAACACCTTACTATTGCGGCAGCGATCCGGCGTGCGTAACCGACATCGCTTGGTACAGCGAAAATGCCGGCGGTGTCACTCAACCGGCGGGACAGTTATTGCCCAATGATTATGGACTCTATGACATGATCGGCAATGTAATGGAGTGGACGGCGGATTTCTATGCCGAGGACTATTATATCAACAGTCCGTTACAAGATCCCGTGGGACCGGACGATGGTGAAGAAAAGGTATTGCGTGGCGGTGCTTGCAGTTGGGCTTCGGCGCAAGGCATGCGTGTTTCGATTCGATCGGCGAAGGAAATCGACTCCTGGAGCGATGTTGTCGGACTGCGTTGCGCCCGCAATATTATGTGAAGAACATGACTAATCCTGAATTGGGCGCTCTCGGGCGCCCTCTTTTTTTTGCCCGCGTGACGACTTGGCGACGGGCGGACGATCCGCTACAATCGGCTCGGTTCCCAACGATTGACGGAGTATGCGATGTATCAGTTGGAGTCCTATGACGACCTGGGCCGGCGCCTGACGTTTCCCCTGGTGAAGGTGATGACGACCATCGGGCGCGATCCCGATGCCGACATCGTGCTGTCGGACGAGGACGTTTCGCGCAACCACGCGAAGATCTACCTGATGGGCGGCGCGGTAAAAATCAAGGACGAGAATTCGGTCAACAAAACCTTCGTTAACAATCGTCCCATCGAGGAAATGGTCGACCTGGGGCTAGGCGCGGAGTTGATCATCGGCTCCAACCAGTTCTTTTTGCGCAAGACCGACGAGGTCGGCGTCGAGGACCTGAAACTCACGACCATTCTGAGCATCGATCAACTGCGCGACATGACCCGCATCTACGAGGCGCCCGACGAAGACCTGCTGAAAAAGGAAGAACTGGGCCAGACCGTCGTGGCCGACAAGCAGGATCTGATGGGCAACATTTATATTAAAAAAATCAACTTCGCCGTCTACCCGGCGCTGGAAGTGATTTACGGGCCGGAGAAGGGCCAGAAGTACCTGCTGCCCTACGGCGTGCATCGCCTGGGGCGCGGCGAGGCGGCGAACATCCGCATCAACGACACGATGGTCAGCAGTCTGCACGGCACAATCGAGGTGACCGAGGCGGAAGTGACCTACACCGACGAAGGCAGCCGCAACGGCACCATTCTCAACAACAAGATCGTCACTGCGCATCTGCTGCATCACGGCGACGTGCTCATGATCGGCAACTCGAAAATGAAGTTTACCTATCCGGAGGAAGCGCGACGCGAGCGGGTATCTTCCTATCAGCCGGCCGCCGGCGACGTGAAAGCGCCGTGGCTGGCGCAATACGGCGTCTGGCTGGGCGTCGGCATGGCCGGGGTCGGATTGGCCGTGGTTTTGCTGTTTTTGTTGTTGGGAAAATAGTCGCTATTTCTGCATGCTCTGGATCACCGCGTATTTGGCTTCGAGCATGCTGATCAAATCCTGCAATTTGATGTCGATCGGATCGTAGGCGAGGGCCTTCTTGTACCAGTTGATGGCTGCGCCCAGGTTGTTGCTTTTCTGCGCGTCGGAGCCGAGCTTGAGATAGAAGTTTTTCGCCCGTACGTTGATGTCATCGATGCGTTCCTGGATTATCGGATCTTCGACCTTGAGGAACTGCAGCGCTTTGTACAGGTTCAGCGAACTGTACGATTTCTGGAAGATGAATTCGTTCTGGCTGGTGCGATAGGTCCAGTCGGCCAGGAACAACAACCCCGGACGCGCGCCGACCACGCCGCCGACCAGGACAATCAGAATCAGTCCGACAATGACGCGACGCGGACGGAAAATTCGCCTGAACAATCCCGGCCCGCTTTTTCGCTTGACGCGCGGCGCTTTCTTTTTGGTTTTCAGCAAATCGCGCCGGCCGTCCAAATCGCCCGCTTCACGATCGAGCTTCTCCACCTTTTTCAACAAACGCAGCGCTTTTTTGAATTTCCCTTTATCGCCGACGTAACGGGCTTGAGCGTACAGTTCTTTGGCCTGTTCGATTTGCTGCTGGGCTTGCGCCATTTTGGCGGCCACCGAGGGGATCGGATAGGCCTGCAGAATGCGCTCGTAATCTTCCAGCGCCTGTTGCGGTTTGATGTCGGCCATCGCCTGATCGGCGCGGGTGAGCGTGAAGTCGATCAGCTTTTTCAGATTGGTGAATTTCTTCTCGCGCTGGATGACGTCGGGCCGTTCCCTGGTCAGTTTTTTCGCCTTCTGCACGAAATCGATCGCCTTGGTCAACTGTCCGTGCTCGTACGCCTGATCGGCCTTGGCGCACAACTCCCAGGCTTTCTTTTCAGTACCCGTCAGCACCTCGGGCGGTCTTTCCAGCACCGTGGTTTTGATGGCCGTCAGCGATTCGATGGTCTCGTTCGGCGGCGGTTTGGGAATGGTGCGTTCTCTGGTTGGCGCCGGCGTTTCGTAGGGCGTACGCGCTTCGAGCGCATCGGCCAGATCCTTTGCCGTTTGAAAACGCCGCGCAGGATCTTTCTCCAGGCAGCGTAAAATGATGGAAGTCAGTTCGGTCCCAAGATTGGGCACCAGCGACGAGGGCGGTTCGGGCGCGAACTCCTGGTGCATCTTCATCACTTCGAACGCATTCTTGCTTTTGTAGGGCACCTTGCCGGTGACCAGTTCGTACATGACGACGCCCAGGCTGTAGATGTCGCTGCGCGGATCGACCTCACCGTACCATTGTTCGGGGCTCATATATTCGGCGGTGCCGACGATCTGACCGGGCAAAGTGATCTCGCTGCTTTCGGCAGAACGGGCGATGCCGAAGTCCATCAGCATGACCGTGTCGTCGTAGCTGATGTGAATGTTGTTGCTTTTCACGTCGCGGTGAATGACGCCCTTGGTGTGCGCATAATGCAGCGCGCGAGCGATCGGGGCGATGGTGCGCCGCAGTTCGTCTTCGGTGAACAGGCCGTCCTGACGCATTTTCTGGGTGGCCGTTTGGCCGTCGAGCAGCTTCATGACGTAGAAATAAACGCCCTGGTGCTCGCCCAGCGAATAAATGGGCACGATGTTGGGATGGTCCAGCGCTGCGGCGATTTTAATTTCCTCGCGGAAGCGGGCCATGAGCCCTTCGTCCATCATCATTTGCGGCGGCAGAACCTTGATCGCGACGTTGCGCTTGATGCCCAGGCTTTCCTCTTCGGCGGCGTAGACGAAACCCATGCCGCCTTTGCCGACTTCGGTCAGAATCCGGTAGCGGCCGGCCAGAATATTGCCCGGCTCGATTTTCGGAATGCGCAATCGGCGAGTGGCGGTGGTTTTTTCGAGGTTAGTGCCACAAAAGCGACAAGTCTGGTCCAAATCCTCATTGACCTTGCCGCAGTATGGACAGTTTTTCATTTCTCCCCGAACGCCACAAATGATTAAACTGCTTTCTAGCAGAATTGATTGAACATGAAAAGAATAAATACTTTTTCCTGATGTTGGATTTGTTTTAAAAACGCAAAAATCTTCTTGACAACGGCTTCGCCATAAGTAGAATACCGCCTCGCATTCGGGATCTTTTCAAGCATGGGGTTGTAGCTCAGTTGGTTAGAGTATCGGCCTGTCACGCCGAGGGCCGCGGGTTCGAGTCCCGTCAACCCCGCCATCGTAAGTTCTTGAATCCCCAGGTGGTTTTCCCCTGGGGATTCGCATTTTGGCCTCTTGGTGCCCATCTGGTGCCCAAGATTTTCATTTTACCCTTGTTGCCCATCTTTGCTTTGTTTCTTCTCTTTAGGACCTAGCAAAAAATCTTCCAGTCGTGTGCCTAAGCTCACCAGTGTTCGATCAGCTACTCTTGTATAATTCCGTTGCAGTACTGCCAGCGAACGGTGACCGGTCAGTTTTGCTACCTTGTTAGGATGGACGTCAGCTTCTTGAAGTTGAGTTGCGAAAGTTCGCCGCAACGTCTGGGGACTTACCACTCTTACATTCGCCCGGCGACAAGTTCGTTGCAGAGCCTTGCGGATCAATTCATTGCAGAAAGGTTTGCCATTTTCGGTTAGAAAGATAAAACCATCCTGCAATCTTGTTAGCGCTGCTTGTTCATTGAGGATCGCGGCAAGCTCTTCTCCTACAGGGATCCACCTGACGCTGTTGCACTTTGGCGGGATCAGTTTGAAAGCTTGTTCTTTTGTGTCCGCTTTGTTTCGCATCACATAGGGTTGTATCTGATGCCGAATGTCCAAGCGACCTATTGGGTAGCCATTTTCATCAGTGGTCCACTTTGGCGTGTAGTCCTCCCAGCGCAATGCGGCGAGTTCCATCGCTCTGCAACCGGTCAAAACATAGGCTTTGATCATTCGGCCAGTTACCCCCTCACATGCTGAGAAAAGCTTGATCACTTCTTCTGGGCTCAGGATGTCTTCTTCGTTCTCTTTGATCGGCAAAGGCAGTTTCTCGATGATGGGGCGGCTCGAAATTCTGTTCCTGCGAAAAGCAACGGTGAGGATTTTACCAAGGACCCCGATGTAATTATTGATTGTATGGGGGGCCAATCTGCCTATACCGTTTTCGTCCTTAAGGCGAGCTTGCGGGTGCTCTTCCTCTTGAAGGTGGGTGATGAAGTTATCAATCACATCAGCGTCAATTTCGCTAAGGGCCATGCTCCCGAAATAGGGCATGAGAACCTTTTCGATCACTTTCTCTTGGGTGTCCTTATAGCGAGCAGACAAAGGGCGTTTTCCACCACGCTCCCGTAGCTCATAAAACTCTGGAATGAACTCATGAAAGGTCATCTCATGTTCGGATGGTGGCGATTCAATGTTCATTTTCTTGTAATCTGCATCCTCGAAGCGACCCTGCCATAACGCTTCCTGTTTTTTGACCCGTAAAAATTCAGCTTCTTTCCTGTTTTTTGCCGGGATAGCGATTCGTTGTCGCACACGCTCTTCGCCATGTTGTGGTGGAAGATCGTAATCCATAAAGAAGAGTCCCCGATCTTTCCTTTTTCGTACGCTTACTCTGGGACGATATCCCGTTGGGATTTCAGGTTTTCTCATTGTTCCGCTCCTTTTGGGAGAGCGGAATTTCGTTGACGCTTCGGATACGCTGATGCCGCAAGAACTCTTCCAGATCCTTACGAAGGATGAGGCGTTTTTTCCCGATGACGTGGTATGCCAATCGTTTCGTGCGTTTCGTATAGTACCTTACTGTCGCTATTTCACACTTAAGGATCGAAGCGATTTCTTGCTCATCAAGCAAATCGTTTGGCGTTGGGGCCACGGCGTGATCAGTCGGTATTCGGTTTTCAAAGATCACTCTCGATGATTGATTGCGCTTTTCACTGGTGGCAATCGTACCTGCATTTTTCTTCATGTTGAAGTCCCCGATTCAGCGGCAGAAGAAAAACCTGCCGAAACTTGACAAATCTACATCACTGGACTGATCTCTATTACGAACTTGCTCTTCTATCGGGGTTTTCTATTTCTACGAACCGGTTTTTCTATTATAAAGACACATTCTATTTATTTTCCGGCCAATTCACCTCCAGAATCATGTGTATAATCCCTTAATTGCAACATGATGCGCCCAAGAACTACTTCGCTTTCGTCGCGTGATTTTAGGTGCACAGGTGCATAACATTGATTGCATGCCATTAGGATCGTTACGGCATATTTTTTATTGGAATTCACATTCACAGTATGAACGAAACGGCGAACTGTTACTTGGCCGTCCAGTTCGACCAGAACAAGGTCTCCGTCTTCGGGTTTTTCGTCAAAGCGAACAACAATTACATCGCCCGATTCCACAACCGGCGACATCGAGTTGTCCATTACCCGGACGGCGATCCAGCCAAAAGGATCTCCAGTGGCGAGGCGTAACTCGTTATCAACAATTAACAAATGACCACTAACGGCCCTTTCACATGAAGATAGACCATTTTTCCAATCTCGCGCACATTGTTGCTGGTAGCGTATCGATTCCAAATCGTTCGATCCGTAGATTTTGAAATTATGTTTTGGGACTGCCTTTATTTGCACAGGGCTAGCTACTCCGCTTTTTTTATTGATCAGCCAAAAGTCTACCAGTTGGTTGTCAGGAAGTTGCAATGCCGATTCAAGGCTTTTCAGTGTTGTAACCGATGTACCTCGTTGACCTTTTTCGATGAAAGCGATAGTCGGCCTGCTTAAATCGCACAGCCGAGCCAAAGCCTCTTGAGAAAGCCCCAGTTCCTTACGTCGATTCGCGACCGAAGCGCCGATTTCTTTTTTTAGCTGATCGGTTTTTCTCATGTTTGTTCCCCTTCCGCCTCCTTGTGTAACCAATGGTAGTCATTAAGTCAACAATAAAAATAAATGGTAACCATTATTTTCCCCGCAGGCAGTTTCGGCCAGGAAAATTTGATAACTGAATGACTGTGCGAGGCAACGTGTTTGGTTGTCTGTGTTGTCTATATAACTAAAATAAAAGGCTTTTTTCTCCCATAAGCATTTTGATGATCGTGGCAACGCGGTTCATCGAAACTCTTTCCCTGGAGGTAAACATGGCCAAAGTTATTAAGTTCCTGATGTGGACCGGACGAACGGTTATTGAGTTGGCTGATATCATTGTTCGCGCCAAACGGACGCTCGATGAAATGATGAATGCTTCTCCTTGGCGGCGTCCCTGGAGTGGACAATGGCAGCGGCAAGCGGTGTGATCAATGTCCACTACTCAACTGCAAACCCGCATCAAGCAGTTCGTCGAACGGCTGGCTGATGAAGTTGAAGCGACGAAATCCAGCGCACCGTTATTGGCGTACTTGCGCTTTGCTTCAACCTTCCAAGATCGGAAGAGCGTCGTGTAGGGAAAGAGTGTAGCTCTCGGTGGTCGCCG
>CALBTQ010000681.1 GCA_937967875.1 uncultured Pseudomonadota bacterium | reverse complement strand
TTCGCCACACTAATGCGCTACACTGATCGCACTTTTTTATCATGAAGGATATCCCTTGCAAACGTGCGACTAGGCAAAAAAGCGGGGTCTGGAAACCGCGCTGGTGTTCGCGGCGGCGTGCATCGGGCGCGCGGCGGTCGCGCAGGGCCAGGCGTTGTGGGAGGACGTGATCGCCAGCCGGATCATCGCCCTGCCGCCGTTTCCCGATCTGCTGCGCGGCTATTACCGCGTCGATCCGCACCCGCCGCTGTTTCATCTGCTGCTAAAATTATGGATCGCGCTGACCGGGGCGTCGGATGAAGCGCTGCGGTTGCTGCCGCAGTTGCTGGGCGCGGCGACAGTCGCGGTTGCGTTTCGCACCGCGGCGCGGTTTGCCGACCGCACGGCGGCGCGCCTGGGCGCGTACCTGCTCGCGCTGACCCCGATGCTGGTGTGGGCCGGCACCGAGTTGCGCGGCTTCGCGTTGCTCGCGCTGTTGCTGGTCGGCGCGACGCACTACGCACTGGCCTGGCGCGAACGGCAGGCGCGCACGGGCATTTTCATGACGCTGTGCCTGGCCGCGTCGCTGTACACGCACTACTACGCCTTCTTTTTCGTCGGCGCGTTTTACGCGGCGGCCTACGCGCTGTTCGCCGAATTGCGCCGCGGGCTGCGGCGATCGATCGTCGCGACGGCCTTGCTCTTCGCGCCGTGGATTTACTTCCTGATCGTGCAGATCGGCCACGGGCAATTCTTCCGCTGCTCGCTCTCCCTGCCGACGATGATAGCCAAGCTGGTCTGGCAGTTTCCGTTCACCTCGTTCCCCTGGGCGCAGTCGAATCTTCAGACGCGTTTGCCCGACGCGTGGGAACCGTGGACGACCCGCGCGGCGGTGGCGGCGACGATCGCGGCGACGCTCGGCGCGTTGTGGGTGTTGTGGCGGCGGCGCAAGGACGAGCGGCGGGCCTTCGATTTTCTGCTGGCCGTCAGCGTGCTCGCGCCGTGGCTGACGCTGACGGGCGCGAAGATCGCGCCGTTGTTCGACTTGCGCTACCTGACGCCGTACCTGGTCTTTCCCGTGTTGGCGCTGGCCTGCGCGCCGCGCTTGCGCGTGAAATTGCCGCTGGCGATTTTGCTGGCGGTGTTGTGGATTGAACCGTTGGGCTTCGCGCTGACCTATCCGCTGAGCCGCCGGCCCGACTGGCCGCATGTGTGCACGCAGGTCGCCGGCGAAACGGTGTTGATTTACGAACGCCACGCCGCGCCCGCCTTTACGCACTACTGCGGCGAGGTCTGCACGATCGAGACGATCTACGATTCGCCGGAGCAGATCGGCGACCAGGCGCGCATCGACGCATCGCTCGACCGCTTCGCCGACCTCGAGACGCTGTACCTGCTGGTGCAAAACGACAAGATCTACGATCCGCAGAATAAAATCTTCCTCCGCCTGCGCGAAGATTTTCCCGAGGTGAATTTTCTGATCGAGCAACCCGGCATGCAGGCGGGCCTGATGCGCTTCCGGAAGTAGCGCCGCCGATTTCGAATGGCATATTTTTAGTAATTCCGCATTCGACGTACGGTGTTAGAAACATCCGCAGGCGGGTTCGTCGTCAATTATCGAGATTCTCCATACGCAAGGATGAGCCTAAGGCAATACGCGTGTCCTTACCATTCAGACTGAAAGCAACGATAAGAGTGTCATCCAATTTGGTTTTGCCATCGTCCTTCGACTCTTGCTCATCTGCGCCCTTCAGATAAATCCATTGCAACTCGCCATCTGATTTGTATTTTATAAGATAGTAATATTTACTGACACAAATCCCATCACCATTGGGAGCCACATTTTCACAAGCGTTGCCTGCCAAGTAGATATTGCCGTATTTGTCGACCACCATATCGCCCAATATCAATTCCGGCGCAGCACTTTCGTATCGAGCCTCCCACTGGAGATTTCCGTTGCGATCAAATTTTGTACTAACCACATCATTGCCGTC
>CALBTQ010000680.1 GCA_937967875.1 uncultured Pseudomonadota bacterium | reverse complement strand
GATCGTATTCGGTGACTGGAGTTCAGACGTGTGCTCTTCCGATCTGAGCATTAAATCGGTCGGCGCCGGCGCTTTCGGCGGCGAATACACATCGAGCTTATCGATGAATGCCGCCGGTCGCGGGCCGCCTGTTTTCGTGGAACACATGCCTCAACCTCCGTCAGGACACCAGTTGATCGGGCGCGGTGACGACAATGTCGGTGCCGCCGTGCGCTTTGATTTGCGGAATCAAAATCGGCAACTGATCTTTGGGCACGGCCGCTTTGATCGCGAACGCGTCTTCGCCATACAACGGGGCGATGGTCGGCCGGCGCATGCAGGGCAGCAGGTTGACGAGTTGTTCGAGTTTATTGGCCGGCACGTTGACGTCGATCATCACGCGTAGGCGCGCATCGAGCACCGACTGCACGAGCATGATGAACTTGTCGATGGCTTTGCGCTTTTGACGATTTTTCATCGCCTGTGGATTGGCGAACAGGCGCGTCGACGATTCCATCAGCACATCGACGATCTCCAACTGTCCGGCGCGCAGAGTGTCGCCGGTTGCCGTATTGTCCACGATGCAGTCGGCATCTTCGGGCGGGAAAACCTCGGTCGCGCCGTAGGAACGCACGAAGGTCGCCTTCATTTTTTTGCGGCGGATCCAGGCCTGCGTCAGCCGTTCGTATTCGGAGGCCACGACCAACTTACGGGCGGGCAGCTTGTCGTTGTGCAAAATCGCCTTGGGTGCGGCGGCCACTACGCGCACCGGATTGAGCCCGGTGTCCAGCAGTTGCACGAGATCGGCGTTGAGCTCAGCGGCCCAATCCGCGCCGGCAAAGCCGATATCGCGCGAACCGAAGTGCAGCATCTCGACAATGTTCTGCGGCTTGAGAATCTTGGTTTCAAAACCAGGCAGCGAGATGGTCGGGCGATAGTGGCGCTCGCTGAACGAGATGCCGATGCCCGCGTCGTGCAGCAAGGCGAACACTCCTTCCTGCATTCGTCCCTTGGGCAGCGCCAGCCGCAGAATGTTGCCGTTTGCTTTGTTCGCCATTTTCGACTCCTTGTGCAAAAAAAAACGCCGGCGGTTCAGCCGGCGTCGGTGTTTTCGTTGGGGGAGAATCTACACCATCAACCGGCCCTCGTCGGAGAGAGTATGATGATGATGGTGATGGTTCATCCGCCAGTTCATGAATCTTGCATAACCAAACGAGCGAAACTTGTCAAATGAATTGTGATTGACGTTTTTCTCGTGCAACGTCACGGGCGCAGAATAAGTAAAAATCGTCGCGCGCATCATCGGCCGTCTTCCAGTTGTAGGGCATCGACGATCGCCGCCATGTCCGCCGGTAAAACGAGCGGTGCGTTGACGTGTTGCGGCGGCAGCGCGGTCATCGCGCCGGTGTGATAGTCGACGCCGACCTGCGAGAACTTCAAACCGTGCGCGGTCATTATCGCCACGACGGTTTGCTCGTCTTCGATGATTTTTTGCGCGCGCAATTTGCGCAGACCGGCCAGGGCCACGCCGGAATTGGGACAAACCGCGATGCCGCAGCGATCGGCCAGCGCCTTGGCGTCCATCAGCTCCGCCTCGGTTACTTCCTCGACGACGCCGTCGAACTCGGCGACAACCTTCGCAGCCTTATCGTGACTGACCGGCGCGCCGATGCGAATGGCGCTGGCCAGCGTCGGTTCGGCGGTGACGAAAATCTTCTCGGTGAAGCCGGTTTGATAGCTGCGGAAAAACGGATCGGCCGCTTGCGCCTGAATGGCGGCGATGCGCGGCAGGCGGTCGATCACGCCCAAGGCATACGCTTCGCGCAGCCCTTTGCCCAGGGCGCTGATGTTGCCGGCGTTGCCGACGGGGATCACGAACCAGTCGGGCACGCGCCAGCCCAGTTGTGCGATCGCTTCCAGCCCGATGGATTTTTGTCCTTCGATGCGCAGCGAGTTCATCGAGTTGAGCAGGTAGATCGGATAACGTTCGGCGACCTGCTGCACCAGGCGCATGCAACCGTCGAAATCGGTGTCCAGCGCCAGGGTGACGGCGCCGTATGCGATGGCCTGCGCAAGCTAGATCGGAAGAGCG
>CALBTQ010000679.1 GCA_937967875.1 uncultured Pseudomonadota bacterium | reverse complement strand
AGATCGTATTCGGTGACTGGAGTTCAGACGTGTGCTCTTCCGATCTTGCTCACCCAGAACGGCACTTGCCGTTTCTTCGCCTTTTTGAACAACGGCAGCATGTAGATCAACTCTTCCAGCGCGCCGAACGGGCACGCCCAGCCGCAGACGACCTTATTGGCGATCCAGGCCAGCGCGAGGAAGTAGATCATCAACAGCAGCTTGGGCGGCACGGCGTCGTACAGGCCGACGGTCGCCTTGAAAAATTTCACCGCGCCTTCCATCGGATTGGGGCTCTTGCCCAGCACGAAGCCCAGCACGATCAACGCGACCAACAGCGCGATCACGTAGACCTTGCGCGGGTAGTAATTCTTGCGCTTTTTCGGGTCGGCGTTTTTCGGAATGCCGAATTTCAGCAGGAACAACATCGCGAACAGCGCGAGCAGCGGATACAGCGGATACTTCAAATACTGCCAGCCGCTTTCCTCGTGCGAGAGGTTGTGCGCGATCGCCTTGTCCAGCGTTTCCTGGGTGACGCCCAATGCGGCCAGCGGCGTGTCTTTGTCCACGTCGACGTCCAGGCCCAGATCGTGCGTGAGCGCGATGCCGTTGATCTCGTACATCGCGGCCACCTGGCGGATGGTCATCGACAGATTCGCCTTCGTCTTGCCGACAACCGCCGGCTGGGGCGTCGCGCCCAATTTTTCCAACGCCGCCTGCAACTGCGCCGGGGTTACGCCCATTTCGACCAGCGGCTTTTGCTTGTCCATCGCGCGGGGGAAGCCCAAGGCCTCGGACAAATCGCCGCCGCGCACGCCGTGCGAGTGCGCCACCGAACTTAGCGTCGCCTCGGGCGGCAGCGTGTCTTGCGCATGGACGATCGCGATCGGCAGCGCGAAAACAAACAATAAAATCAGGGGGAGAATCCGGCGGCGAATCATGAGTTGCTCCTTTTATCCAGGGGAATCCGTGCTATACTTCGTTTTCTACGACACAAGGTAACCGCGAACCGTCGCGCACAAGCAAGGAGACACCATGCGGCGCATTCTTTGTTTACTGCTTGTATTGTTGATTGTACCAGTCATGGCGCAAGCCGCAACCGAGACCTACGACGCGATCGTCGTGGGCAGCGGCGCGGGTGGACTGGGCGCCGCCGCGCAGTTGACCAAAGCGGGCAAAAAGGTCTTGTTGCTCGAGCAGCACGACAAGTTCGGCGGTTACATGACGGCCTTCGAGCGCGGCGATTATCGTTTCGAAGTCAGCCTGCACGAGTTGGACGGCGTCGCGCCCGGCAACGCGCATTACCAGCTTTTCCAGGACGCCGGCGTGCTGGACAAGGTAAAGTTACACCGGCTCGATCCGCTGTACCGCGCGACGTTCCCCGGTTTCTCGTTGGACGTGCCCGCGGACGTCAACCTGTACCGGCAACGGATGATCGAAAAATTCCCCGCCGAGCGCGCGGGCATCAACAAACTCTTTAAAAAGATGCTGTCGTTCAAAAAGCAGCTCGACAGCACCGGCGGCATGTTCAGTAAAAATCCGCTGCGGCGCGCCTGGGCGTATTTCACCTCGCCGCTGCTGCGCCCCGACTTGATGACCTACCTGGACAAAACGCTCGATAAACTCGTCTACCAGTACATCGAGGACCCGCAGGCGCGCGGCGTGTTCTGCCAGTTGTGGGGCTACCTCGGTCTGCCGCCCGAGCAACTGAGCGCCATGTACTTCGCGGGCATGTGGGGCAGCTATCACACGGTCGGCGGGTACTACCCCGAAGGCGGCAGCCAGGCGATCAGCGACGCGCTGGCCCAGTACGTCGCCGCCCACGGCGGCACGGTCAAGACCGACAGCCGCGTGGCGCAGATCCTGGTCGCCGACGGGCGCGTCAGCGGCGTGCGGCTGGACAGCGGCGAGCAGTATTTCGCGCCTTACGTCGTCTCCAACGCGAGCCTGCCCACGACGGTCGAGAAGCTCGTCGGGGCGGAGCATTTCCCGCCCGAATACGTGGCCAAAATCAGCAAGCTGGAAGTCTCGCTGTCGCTGGCGCAGATCTTTATCGGCATCAAGGATCGCTCCGTGCTCGAGCCGCTGGGCGGCAACCACTCGGTGTTCGTCAACGAGGATTTCAGCGCGCTGGTCAACGCGGGCTACGCGGTCGACGGCGACCTGGAGAAATGCCCGTTCGTGCTCGTCGATTACGGCATCCATGATCCGACCTGCGCGCCGAAGGGCGGCAGCGTGCTGGTGATCACCGTGCCGCTGCAGTACGACTACCTCAACCGCTGGCGGCGCGACGAGGGCTATGACGCGTACACCAAGGTCAAAAACGAGATGGCCGAGGCGATCCTCACGCGCGCCGAGACGATCCTGCCCGGCCTGCGCGGGCAGATCGCGGTGATGGAAATCGGCACGCCGCTGACCATGGAACGCTACACGCTCAATCCGCGCGGCGCGGTGTACGGCTACGCGCACACGCCCAAGCAGTCGATCATCTTCCGGCCGAAGAACAAGTCGCCGCTGCCCGGCCTCTATTACGCCGGAGCCTGGACCTTCATGGGCGGCGGGCAAAGCGCCTGCCTGCAATCGGGGATGATCGCCGCCGAACAGATTCTGGCGGAGCAGGAGCAGGAATAATTCCTGCCAGGGATAATCCCTGGACCTATAAATTGCCGTCATTGTATGGGGCCTCGGCCGGCGGCAAAGCCGCGTGGAGGCTTTCTTTGTCATTTCCAGACTGTCGCCCTTCGCACCTGACCGTCCGCCCCTCCGGGGCTTGGCGGTCCGGGCAGGTGAATTCGGAAGTTGAAAAAGCAATCCCTCACCCCGGGCTGCGGCCGACCCTCTTCCACCGGGAGAGGGTAAGAAAAAATCGGGGACTTGATTTGCGCGCTGTTGATTTGTGCGCTTTCAGAGATGACACATTTTTCGCTATATTCGATTTTTTCAACAGCCCCCATGTCCCGGAGTTTTCGCGAGCCGTGTTCTGGGTGGCGCTGATACGAATAACAGGCAAGCCGGTTCACACACCGCACAGCTTACGCCCGTGGTGTAAGTCGAATTGTTATTGCATCACGCTTTGATATTGAACGACAAGAACTTGTCGAACAGCGCCGTTTTCCGATAGGTCGCGGTGTTTTCTAAATAACTTTTAACAGTCCGTTCGCCGCGCAGGTCCATCAGACCTAAATGCACCATGGGCCGCAGAATGCGGTATAGAATATAATCGTCTGCGGTTGTCCATTCGTCATACATGCCAAGATAGTGCACCAACGGCGGCGGCAGCATTTCATCCGTCAAATCGACGGCGACATAATCCCGAGCCGGATTCAGCCGGCTCAAGCGATAAAGGCTGTAAGGGAACAATCCCTGGACGGCGTCACCGTCGTCGGGCAGGGAGTCGAAGTAAGCCAAATTGAGTTTCTTGAAAAACGCATCGAACAAAGCCGCATAGAACTCACCGCCGTTTTCTGGGGACGACAATCGCCGGCCCTGCTTGGTGACAACCAATTTTTTCTTCACTTTTCTGACGAGTTTTGCCTCTTCACAAACCAGCCGGAGAAGATGCAACGACATCGCGTCCTGCTCGTTGATGACGGTGTTGCACATTCGAATCAATTCCAGCTCTTTTCCATCCAAGATCAGGCGATCCAACATTTTTGCCACGAAAGCACGCGTTAAATTGCCCTTGGCCGTCAGGGGCGCGCCATCGTCTTCCACGATGACGTTCAGAAGAAGGCGGGCGTTATACAACAACACAGCATCTTTCAAGTCCTCGTTGCTCAACGCGGTATTCAATTGGATTGGCGCGTCGTCGGCCCACCAACCCCGATTGCATAAATCCTGCGCCATGACGGCGCTCAAGCCGCCCAGCAAATCCACGGGAGTGGACACATATTCCACCTGCGGATTCTTCTCGGGCGACAATAAATCGGGGTTCGTCAACGGTCGTTCGCCGGCCAAGACATCCAGAACCTCGTTCATCGCCTGCATGTCCGGAAGCGGACCAATCTCCGCCGCCAGAGCTTGATCGAACAGCGCCGCCAATCGGGAAAAGACGGCGTCGAATTTATTTTCCAAGGTTCTGTTTTTAGCGTGATTCGCCTCGAAGGCCAGACCGTCCAAAAACAGCTCCATTTCATCCATGGAGAGCGAAACGCTGATTCCGCCTTCGACAACTTCGGCCAGGCGCAACTTCTTCAGAATACTCTCTTCAACCGCGAACGCTTCTTTTAAAACAAAATCGCGATCCGGCAACGATAAGACGAATTCAACGGACTTATCCATCAGAGCCCCCTACCATTTGCGTCTTCTCAATAGTATCAACCGTAATGATGCATGCCATGTTACACAAAAATAAAAAAAAGGGCCGCCCCGGCGGAGCGGCCCTTTCGACGATCATTCGTTATCGATCAGCAGTCCCGCCTACTGCGGGATTTCGCTTCGCTCGACCGTCAAATCAGCAACCGCAGCAACCGTCATCGTCGTCGTCATCGTCGTCATCGTCGTCGTCGTCATCGTCGTCATCGTCGTCGTCGTCATCGTCATCGTCGTCGTCGTCGATGTCGTCGTCAACGATATCGTCATCAACGATATCGTCGTCGACCGTGTCGTCGTCGATCGTGTCGTCGTCGATCGGCGCGGGGATTTCGAATACGTCTTCCACTTCCTCAAGCTGGCCCAGCGCGCCGGTGAAACGCAAGCCGTAAACGCCCACGCCCATGCCCGCGGGCACGTCGCCGGTGATGGTTTCCTCATCGACGATGGTAAGGTTGTCGAGCGCATATTCCGCCTTGGTCGTCGCATCGAAGAAGACCACGTCGACGTCGGCGGCGAAGGCCATACCCGCGATGGTCACGGTGTCGCCCACATCGCCTTCCTCGGGCGTGATCGAATCGAACGCCGGGACGCAGGCCTGAAACAGCTGATTGTGCGCGGTGTCGGCAAAGGAAACATCCCTACCGCCGGCCAGGAAAATGCCGTACCCGTGGAGATAGCCGGCGATTCCACCCAATACGGGCGCCAACATCGAGGAGGCGGCGTCGGTCCAACTCGTTCCGTCGAAATACTCGGTGTCGCCGGTCGGCGTCCAGGTATTGCCGCCGCCGGCAACCCACAGCATACCGCCGGCTGCGACAACCGAAGGCCGCTGGCGACCGGTGGTGAGCGAATCCAGCGCGGTATAAGAGTCGCCAACCGGATCGTAAGAATAGACCGTGTCCTCGGCCATCCAGCCGCCGAGGATGTAGATCTTGCCGTCCATCGCGATCGCGTCGCCGAACATCATGGCGGTCGGCAGGGCGGTAATGGCCGTCCAGGGATCGTCGGAGCCGATTTCATATTTGGCGGCGTAGGTGTTGGGGGCGCTACCGTCGGTCGTACCGCCGAAACAGTAGACATAGCCGTCGCCCGGCGCCCCGCACATAATGCCCCAGGCGGTCAGCGGATAATTGTAGGACAAGGTCGTCCAAGTGTCGGCATCGATGTCATATTCAAAGACGGCGTTGGTAGATCGGAAGAGCACACGTCTGAACTCCAGTCACCGACTACGAACTCGTA
>CALBTQ010000678.1 GCA_937967875.1 uncultured Pseudomonadota bacterium | reverse complement strand
CGGCGCCAACCGAGATCTACACTCTTTCCCTACACGACGCTCTTCCGATCTATCCGTTCGTGCTGCCGGCGCACAGCTTCCGTCCGCCGTTAATGCGCATGCTCGCCGGCCTGATGCTGACCGCGCACCCGCTCTGGCCGGATCCGGACATCGTGCTCGTGTTGCACCAACTGTATTTCGTGCTGTTGCTGTTCGGCGTTTTTCAATTCGTGCGCAAGATCGGACCGGGCGAAAGCGAAATCGTGCCGCTGCTGGCCGTGCTGATGACCGCCGCCCTGCCCGGCGTGTTCGGCCAGGCGCGAGCCTTCATGCACGCCATGCCGTTGACGGCGGCTGTCTGGCTGGCGCTGGCGGCGCTGGTGCACACCGACCATTTTCAACGACGCGGCATGAGCCTCGCCTTCGGTTTCGCCTGCGCCTTCGGCCTGCTGAGCAAACAAGCCTTCGTGGTGTTCATGACCGCGCCGACGGCGATCGCGCTGGCGGTCGCCTGGCGAAAAAACCGTCAACACAAACGGATGCTGATCAACCTGTTGATCGCCGCAGCGCCGGTGCTGATTTTCGCCGCGCCGTGGTACTTGTTCTTTTTCGCCCGCAGTTACGTACTCAATCGCCAGGCGAACGAGCTGCCCGAATCCTTCGCCGACCTGCGCCTGACAAGCAATTACCTGCGCATCATTTGGCGCAATCAGATCGGTCCCATTCCGCTGGCGCTGGCCGCGGCCGGCTTGTTGCGGACGATCGGCCGCAACCATTTGCGCCGACGATACGGTAAGATGCTGCTCGCCTTCGCCGGTTGCTTCTTTCTTGCGTATCTCTATTTTTCCTCGGCCGAGCCGCAGATCTCCCGCCTGACGCTGCCGTGGGCGCCGCTCGTACCGATCGTCGCTACGATGGGCCTGTTCGGCGAGCGGGAAAGTCTTTCCCGCACCGGCCGTTGGGCGGCGAACGCTCTGCTGACGCTCATCGTCGCGTTCTGTCTGTTCAGTTACAGCTACCTGAGTTTCACGCCCGCGCACTTCGACCGCCGACCGTCCACGCTGGACGACCTGCTCGCGCTGCCCTTCCAACCGTTGCACCATTGGTCGATGTCGGAACTCGGCGTCATGCAAATCAACCGCATCGGCGTCAGCGGCTGGTTCACCGCCAACATGCTGGCCAGCAGTTTTGAAACCGAAACCCGCAAGGATCAGCGCGTTTTGCTTCTCGAAGCGCCGGGCATGACGCCCATGGATGAAGGTTTGGTCGCGGAATTGGTCAAACGCGATTGGGCCGTCACCGTGCTGAAGATGACCTACACGGTCGACGGCGACGAGGCGCTGCAACAAGCCGACGCCGTGCTGGGCTGGCCCGATCTGCTGTTGCTGCACCTGCCGGATTATCCGCAGCGACCGGCGCAGTTCGTCAAGTTGAAGCTGTTGCAGGACGGCCGCTGGCAGAATCTCAGCCAACTGATCAATCGCGACGGCTGGTATTGGGTGAACAGCAATTTGCAGACCGATCCGCCAGCGCCGCCGCCGGCGGGCGCGCGGCAAATCTATCCGCCTATCCCAGATACCCCAACGCCTTGAGCCGCTCGATCACCTTGCCCCGCTCGGCGTCGGCGTACACGCGCGGATCGCGCACGAGCGCGGGCGCGGGCGGTCCGAAGGTCACGGCGCGATGATTGGCCGCGCACATCGCCGTTAAAACGTGACCGTCCAGATCGTTGGGCACCGGCCAGTTCAGCAGATGAAACGCAGAGGGTACGACGTCCATGATGTTCGCTCCGGCGATTTCACCCGGTTGGATTTTCGGTCCCGCCGCCAGCAGCACGCCGTGCAGGCGATGATTGCCGCTGTGATTGACGGCCGGCGGCCCGACCGGTCGACGGCCCCAGAATTCGGTCGCGCCGCGCGTGATGTACGCGTAGTCGCGCATGATCACCAGCAGGTCCGGCGCCTGCGGCAGGCAGTCGCCGTGGTAGATCTCCTCCTTGCGCACGACCGCGTCGACCACCGGCAGGCCGTCGTCGGGATCGGTCACGGCCAGCAGCGCCTCTTTCACCCAGGCAGTCACTTCGGCGATCTGATGGCCGATGACGATGCCGTCCGGTTCGCGGCCGGCGCGGTTGAGCCAGACATTGCCGAACAGGCCGCGCGAATAAGCCACCGTCTTGCGCCAATCGACGGTCGCGAAGGTCAGCCGGCGCGGATCGCACAGACCACGCGTGAGCAGGTTGTCGTCAGCGGGCAGTTCCTCGACCGCGGGCAGACGACGGTGCATCCAGCTATGGCGCGGATCGGCGTCGGCCGACGGCGCGGGCGGCGCGAAGGCGCGCACCTTCGCCGGATCGAACCGCAGCAGCCCGGCGTCGAGCAGCACGCGGTTGAGATACACGTCGCGACGCAGTTCGCCGAAACCGTGATCGCTGACCACCAGCAGGTGATCGTCGGGCTCCAGGCGTTCGCGCCAGGCGCCCAACGCGTCGTCCAACGCGCGGTAGCCCGCGAAAATCGCGCCGCCCAGATCGTCATGGGCCGTCGGATCCTCCCGATGCGCGGCGGTCATTTCGCGCCACAGCGCATGTTGCAGGCGATCGGCCAGTACATACACAAACAAAGAGAGATCAGGCGCGTGATGATCGAATAGGCGCAGGAACGCGCCATGATGCGCACCGTGCATGGCAAACACGCGGGCGAGAAATTCCTCGGGCGTGTCGTACCAATGGGCCATCACATCGATCGGATAATCGCCGCCCAGATCGCTTAGAATTTCCGGCGGCCAGACGCCCTGCTCGATGGTCGGCGTGTGCATGCCGGTGACCATGAAGCCCGGCAGCGGCGCGGGCGGCCAGCTCAGCGGCACGTTGGCCACGCCCAGGCGCGCACCCTCCGGCGCAAACTGCCAGAACGCGGGCGCAACCCGATCGGCCGAAGTGGTCAGTTCCACCTCGTAGCCGCCGGTCGCGCGTTTGCCGAAATCGAAGATGCCGTGCCGGCCCGGATTCACCGCGGTGATCAGGCTCGTCCACGCCTGGGGCGTGAGCGGATGCAGCGTCGAACGCAGGTCGCCCCATGCGCCGCGCTCGATCATCCATTGCAGATTGGGCAGGTGTCCCGCGCGGGCCCAGGGGAACGCCAGCGAGGGTTCCGCACCGTCCAGGCCGATGATGATCAGGCGCGCCACAGCCTACTCCAACAGAAACACCAGGGTGGATTGGCCGGTGGGCAACGGTTCGTCGCCGGGCGGCAGGAAAGCCAGGCCCTCGCGCCAGCCGGGGCGCGAATCGCCCGCCATCTCGGCCCAGGTCAGCGGCTCGCACCGATAATAATTGCCTTCCCAGACCGCTTTAACCAACTCGAAGCGCGCCGCCTTGGCCTCGCGCGAACGATCCTCCGCAAACGCGCCGTGCACCAGCGGCGGATCGTATTCGACATGGCCGGCCATCTTGAGATCGGAAGAGCGTCGTGTAGGGAAAGAGTGTAGATCTCGGTGG
>CALBTQ010000677.1 GCA_937967875.1 uncultured Pseudomonadota bacterium | reverse complement strand
ACCGAGATCTACACTCTTTCCCTACACGACGCTCTTCCGATCTCCTCGCTGGCGGTCAGCAGCCGGGCGAGGGTTTGTTCGTCGACCGTCTCAGGCACGCTCGGCGTTTGTCCGGCGACGACGGTGACGATCTGCTCGGGTTTGACCCACATCTGCATCGCGTTCTTGTCGCGCTCGGCGCGCACGTTGATCTGCCCGGCGAGGGTGACCACCGTGGTTTTATCGCCTCGATGCTCGGCGATGAAATACCCGCCGGGCACGTGGATCGCGGCCTGCGGCGTTTTCAGGCCGACTTTGTTGGTCGTTTTCGGTTCGTGGCGGGCCATTAAGCGCACGATGCCCTCGTTGAGGCGGAATTGGCCGCGGTGGTAGCGCAGGCGCGGATCGAAGCTCGCCGTCTCGAAGGTGACGCTCGTTTGGGCGCCGATGTACATCACCAATTCGCCGACCAGCAATACCTTCGCGCCGCCGTCCGCCGTGGTGGTCAACGTGTCGCCGGCCTGAACGTCCGCGCCGTGAATGACCGGCAGCGCTTCGCTCTGGCCCGGACGATCGATGGTCGCGGCGCCGTTTTGCACGATCACCGTGCCGGCCGTGTCGGCCGCCCACGCCGCGCCGGTCAGCGCCAGCAGTAAGGCCATCAGCAAAATCGTCGTGCGCATCGCGATCCTTTCCTTCGTTGCCCGACTATCATACTCCGCGCGCCGGCGCGCTCAAGAGGCGGACGCTTTTTTCGCGGTCAGCGCCCAGTGCAGCGCAAAGATGTCGTGCCGTTCGATCTCGATGAACCCGGCCGCGCGCAACTGCGCCGCCGCCGTGTCCGCCGCCACCCGGTGATGCACGGGCGGGCCCTTGCGGCGTTCGGCACCCGGCGGCAGCGGTTGCCAGTCGATGAGAGCCAGCCGTCCGCCCGGCTTGAGCACCCGCCATAGCTCGTGCACGTAGCGCTCCGGGTCGGGCAACTCGTGATAGGCGTTGCAGCACAGCAGCGCGTCGACCGCCGCGTCGGGCAGGGCCGGCGCATCGTCGGGCGTGAGGATCGGCTCGATCGTCGCCCCGTGCGGATGCGTCGCCAGCTTGTCGCGCAGCAGCGCCAGCACCTCTTCCTGCGCGTCCAGCGCGTAAATATGCCCCGCGCCGCCCAACGCCTCGGCCACCGCCAGCGTACAATAGCCCGTGCCTGCGCCCAGGTCGGCGAAGGCCATTCCCGCGAACGGCTGCACCAGTTCGACAATCGCCGCCGGCGGAAGTTCCTTCTTGCGCTCCGGATCGTCCAGCTTGTGCGCCCGCGCCGGATTCATTTTTTTATCTTCGACCATCGATGCCTCACACCAGCGAAACGTTGCGGAACAGCAGATTCGCCAGCAGGCCCGCGATCGGCGGGAAGAAGAACGTGCAGGCGATGCGGATACCCGCGAATTTCCAGCCCAGCACGCCCACGTCCATCGGGATGCGCGCGACGGCCCACAGCGACCAGCCGGTCAGATAGGCGACCATCGTGCCCACGCCCGCGCCGGCGCGCAAAAAGCCCGCGGCGATCGGCAACGAAACGTAAGGCCCGCCCGGCGAAAGTCCACCCGCGACCGTGCCCAGGATAATGCCCCGCCAGCCCGATTCCGCGCCGACCCACCTGGCGATGAGCTCCTGCGGAATCAGCACCTGCACCATGCCCGCCAACACGAAGGCGAACAGCAGCAACGGCAGCACTTCGAGCGTCATTTTCGCGCCGATTTTCAAACCCGCGACGTGCTGCCCCTGCCCGTTGGCGTAGCCCACGCCGAGCAGAATCAGGGCCAGCCCGGCCATGATGAGCGTCGGTACCAGCATCGGTTTTTTCCCTTTTTTGCTTTTTTCCATGCGCGCAGTTATACCCGAATTCGCGGCGCTTGTCGCGTGGGAGGCGTCGTGCGAGAGGTGTTGTCGAAGCGAAAAAAGTGCGGCTTACGCTTCCGCCCGGCGCATCCGGTTGATCACGCCCAGGATCAGCCCGAGGGCGATGAACGCGCCCGGGGGCAGGATCATCACGATCACCGGCGAGAAGGTCATGCCGGCCGCCGAGAGCGCCGCGCCCAGGATGTTCACGCCCAGGATCGTCCCGTTGCCCAGCAGCTCGCGGACCGAACCGAGGATGAACAGCGCCAGCGTGAAGCCGATGCCCATGCCCAGACCGTCGACGATCGAGGCGAGCACGGGATTGCGGTTGGCGAAGGCTTCGGCGCGGCCCAGGATGATGCAGTTGACCACGATCAGCGGAATGAACAGGCCCAGAGCCTTGTGCAGCGGGTGGAAAAACGCGTTCATCGTCAGGTCCACGATAGTTACGAACGAGGCGATGACCACGATGAACACCGGAATGCGCACTTTGCCCGGCACGATGTTGCGGATCAGCGAGACGATGGCGTTCGAGCACACCAGCACGAACATGGCCGCCAGGCCCATGCCGATGCCGTTTTCCGCCGAGGTGGTCACCGCCAGCGTCGGACACATGCCCAGCACCAGCTTGAACACCGGGTTTTCCTTGATGATCCCTTTGGAGAATTCGGCCGCGTAACCCATCGGTTTACTCCGTCAGATCCTTGCCCTGGATCGGCAAAGGCGTCTTGGTCGTTGTCGGCAGCGGTTTGGCGGCGGGCAGATTCTTGTCGACAATGCCGCCCTCTTCCAGCGTCGCGTCCGGCGTGGGGACAATGGGCGCGTCCGGATCGGGCGTGGGCTCGACCGCCTCGACGGGCGCCGCGTTGCCGGTCAGCTCCACGCGGTTGTCGCGGAACCATTCGAGCCCGGCCTTGATCGCGCCGCAGATCGCCCGCGGGCTGATCGTCGCGCCGGTGAGAGCGTCGATCTCCCCGCCGTCCTTTTTCACGCGCCAGTCGGTGTTGTCCAGATTGCGCGGTTGGCCGTCTTTGGCGATGAGCTGCTTCTGCCACGGCTCGTTGACCGCGATGTTCGCGCCCAGGCCCGGCGTTTCGGCATGCTCAACGACCTTGAAGCCCAGGATGTTGCCGTCGGCGTCCAGGCCGATCATGCCCACGATCTTGCCCGAATAGCCGCTGTTGGTGTCGACTTTAAAGGCGAAACCCTTGGCCGCGTCGCCGGCTTGCGCCACGTAGACGGCGTCCTTGCCCGCGACGTTCTCGCGCTTGACCATCTCGACGCCGTCGCCGACCACCGCCGAGAGCACCGCCGCCGCCGCTTCCTTCGCTTCGGCTTCCTTGGCCTGCGCGATCGGCTCCTTGGTCACCTTGTATACCTGCGACAGCGCCAGCGCGGCGACCACGCAGATCACCCCCAGCACCACCGCCATGCGCAGCAGGTCTTTCATGCGGGCTCACCTCCCGTCTTCTTTTCCGGCGGCACGAAGCCGAACTTCTTGGGCGTGGTGTAACGGTCGATGAGCGGCACGGTCGCGTTCATCAACAAAATGGCGAAGCTCACGCCCTCCGGATAGCCGCCGAACAGGCGAATGATCACCGTGATCAAACCGCAACCCGCGCCGAAAATGAGCTGCCCCTTGGCGGTCATCGGCGAGGTGACCATGTCTGTGGCCATGAACAGCGCGCCGAGCATCAACCCGCCGCTGACCAGGTGGAATATCCCGCTCGGGTACGCCTCGGGTTTGACCAAATGGAAGATGTGCCCCAGCACCACCGCCGTGCCGATGAAACTGACCGGCGTATGCCAGGTGATGTAGCCTTTGTACAGCAGATACAACGCGCCCAGCAGCAACGCGATCGCGCTGATCTCGCCCAGGCTGCCGCCCATGTAACCGGCGGCCATCTGCGACCAGGACGGCAGATCCAGCGAGGAAATCGGCTTGCCGAGCATCGCCGCTTCCTTGACCAGCCCCAGGGGCGTCGCGCCGGTCACCGCGTCGCTCGCCGCCGCGCCGAACAGCGGCTTGGGCAGCGGCCAACGGGTCATTTGCACCGGGAAGCTGATCAGCAGAAACACGCGCGCGACCAGCGCCGGGTTGAAGATGTTGTGTCCCAGGCCGCCGTAGACCATCTTGCCCAGGCCGATGGCCACCAGGCAGCCGATGAGCACCATCCACCAGGGCGCGCCGGCAGGCAGGTTCAACGCCAGCAGCAAACCGGTCACCGCGCCCGAACCGTCCTTGAGGCTCAGCGGCTTGCCGAACATCTTGGCCAGCAGCGCCTCGGCGGCCAGACACCCCGCGACGCACAGCACGATCACCAGCGCCGATTGCAGGCCGAAGAAGTAAGATCGGAAGAGCGTCGTGTAGGGAAAGAGTGTAGATCTCGGTG
>CALBTQ010000676.1 GCA_937967875.1 uncultured Pseudomonadota bacterium | reverse complement strand
ACCACCGAGATCTACACTCTTTCCCTACACGACGCTCTTCCGATCTGTTACGCGAACATGGCTCGCCCCGAGGCGGAGAATGTCCATTTGGCGCAAGCCAACGCGGCGCGCTTGCGGGCGGCGGGATTGATCCTGCTGATTTTTGTTGTGCTCGCGTTCTATACACTTGCCGCCACGACGCATTCCATGACCTATTTTATGCATGAACTTCGAGCTCAGGGAGATTTGGAAGAATTTCTCGCCTTCCAATTTGACCAGGCGGACAAAAGTCGGCGCGAAACCGGCGAGGCGCGGTTCGTGCCGCAAGAGGGGAATCGTGATTCCCAAGGGTTGAAATTCGGTGAACAACACATGTTTGCCGATTTTGTTTTCGATGAGAAAGAGTGGGAGGTCGTCTTTGCCGTCAACGACGATCTCACCGCCTTTACCGTACAAGTGACGCCGAAGGAGTTCCTGGGTTTCCCCTTCAATTACATCGACACGCGCCCGGCTTTTTATGCCGACCAGACCGGCGTGCTGCGCAAGATCAATGTCAGCGAGTATCGACTCTGCCCACCGGATGCGCCGGCTGTACCTATGAGGGTTTTTGTCAAAACACCTGCGCCGACGGAATAGGAGAATCTCGATGCGCAAGATTTTTTCGACCGCGACAATCGCCCTGGGCGCGACGTTGCCGCCCGCCGTCGCCGAGGCGAACGATCCGCTGGCCTGCCAGACAACCTTGATGCTCACCTTGATTCTGCCGCTGATGCTGCTGGTCACCACCTTGTCCGGCGGTTACGTGTTGATGAAAAAGGCCAAGAAAAAACCGAAGCGATGGCAATATGTACTGGCGTCGGCCCTTTTCATTTTTCTTGCCATAATTACGGAATCGATCGCTTTTCTGGTGATAACCGGGTTTTGCCTGATCGTATTGGTGCGTGGCGCGTTTCTGGTCACTTCGGCGGTCAGGGCGTGGCGGCACACGGACGAACCGCCCTGGAACGAGGCGCGGCCCTGGCGGTTGCTGCTCGGCGCGCTGGTGTTGTTTGCCGCCGTCGGTTTGCTGGCGCGGATGTATGGCAGCTTCCTCGGCGAACACCATCGTATGACCAACGAGTTGAAGGCATATCACGATCTGGAGACCTTCCTGTCGTGCCAATTCGACTACCAGCGGAAAAACGGCGGTGAACTGTTTACCGATCTGCAGGACTGCAACGGATTGATGCCTTTGGAACACGGCGGCGTCACCGGGCTGTTCTCGCGCCTTGTGGACAATCGCTACCAGGTCGACTTTCGGTTGGCGGAGGATCGGCGGACGTTCACCATTCGCGTGATCCCGGGCGAGTTTGCGTCGCCGCCACTGACGTTCATGGCGCGGCATTCGTCCTTCTACGCCGATCAAACCGGACAAATCCGCAAGATCGAAGTGACCGAACCCAAGCCGTGCCCGCCGGACGCGCCGGTCGTGCGCACGGTGGAGAAAAATAGAAATTCTGCGCCGACGGAATAGGAGAATCTCGATGCGCAAGATTTTTTCGACCGCGACAATCGCCCTGGGCGCGTCGTTGCTGCCCGCCGTCGCCGAGGCGAACAATCCGCCCGCGCCGGAAACCTGTTTTTCGCTTGCCGTGATTATTCCGCTGATGATGGCGATCACCGCGTGGTCCGGCGGCTAAGATCGGAAGAGCGTCGTGTAGGGAAAGAGTGTAGATCTCGGTG
>CALBTQ010000675.1 GCA_937967875.1 uncultured Pseudomonadota bacterium | reverse complement strand
GTCCCAAAGTGTCCCATCTGTCCCACGGAACGCTATCCTCTACCGAGCGCGTCAGTGCTGGAGGTTGGCCCGCACAATGAAAGTAAAACATAGGTCGGGATTATCCCTGGCATGCGTCCCGGCGAGGTGATACACTCGCGCTTCGCAAATAACGGCGCTGGAGGATTCACCGGAATATGCGCGCCCTGAAACTGTTGTCGCCTTTCATCGTGATTATCGTCGTGCTGGTCGTCGGCTATTTCATTTACGGCTTCATGCAGGAGCAACCCGCACCCGACGCCGGCGATCTGGCCACGTTCGCCGAACCGCAGGGTTTCACCGACAACCCGGTCGATCCGGCGAACGCCTTTCCACCCGCGCTCAAGGCTTTCGATTTTTCCCACTCGCACATGGAAGTCGCGCAGGAGTGGTGGTACTTCAATACGCACATGATGGACGAGCTTAATCATCGCTACTCGTTCATGATCGCCATTTTGAAAAACGGACAGGTGTTCGGTTCGCTGTCGATTCTGGAAAAGCAGCGCCACCTGCCGTTGTTCACCCGCACGGTCGTCGACGTCGATCCGGGCAACCGGCGCATCGTCGCCAATTGGTGCAACCTGTATCAGCCCGATCCCTCGAAGTTCGAGTATGAATTCACCTTCGAGCACGACATCGCCAATTTGTATCTGAAATTGTCGGCCAACAAACTGCCGCTGCCGGTCGGCGGCGAGGGATATATCGCCATGGGCGAGGCGGGCAAGAGCTATTACTACTCGTTGACCAACATGAGCGTGCAGGGCGTCGGCAAGATCGGCGGCAAGCAAGTGACGCTCAAAGGCCGCGGCTGGATGGACCGCCAGTGGGGCGAGTGGCTCGACCGCGACTTCGACCAGTGGCACTGGTACTCGATTCAGTTGACCAACAACGTCGAAATCATGCTGTTCGACTTCCGGAAAAACAGCAAGCAGCTTACGCCGCTGTGCGACGTCATGTTCGCCGACGGCACGCACAAAACCGGCTTGCGTTTCGACATTCGCGTGCTCGGCCATTGGAAAAGCCCGAAGACGGGCAAGGTGTGGTCGTCCGGTTGGCAGATCGACATTCCGGAGCTGAATTCGTCGCTGGCGATCATCCCGGACATGCAGGACCAGGAAGTCACCGACGCCCTCTGGGAAGGCGGTTGCCGCGTGACCGGCACTTACGAAGGACGGAACGTGTGGGGGCGGGCCTTTTACGAAGCCCGCCACCGCACGTGGTAAACATCAAACCTGTCGCAGCGCTTCGCGCAGATCCTCGATCAAATCGTCGACGTCTTCCAGGCCGACGCTCAGCCGCACCATACCGGTGCTGATGTTCGCCTTGGCCAACGCCTCGTCGCTGTAGGTGCTGTGCGTCATGCTCGCCGGATGCTGAATCAGCGAATCCACATCGCCCAGGCTGACCGCCAGCGTCCACAGCTTCACCGAGTTGCACACCTTGCGGCCCGCGTCGCGTCCGCCCTTGACCTCGAAGGCGATCATGCCGCCGGGCTGCCGCATCTGCTTTTGCGCCAGGGCGTAGCCCGGATGCGTGCGCAGGCCGGGATAATACACGTGCTCGATTTTCGGATGGAAGCTGAGGAACTTGGCGATCTCCAGCGCGCTGGCGCAGTGCCGGTCCATGCGCACCGGCAGCGAACGGATGCCGCGCAGAATCAGCCAGGCGTTGAACGGGCTCATGATGCCGCCCACGTCGCGCAGCATCTCGCCGTGCACCAGGTTCATGATGCGATTGGGGCCGGCCAGCACACCGGCCACCACGTCGCCGTGTCCGTTGAGGTATTTGGTCGCGCTGTGCACCACCACGTCGGCGCCGAAGTCGACCGGATTCTGCAGATAGGGCGTGCAGAACGTGTTGTCCACCGCCAACGCCGCGCCGTGCTTGTGCGCGATCTCCGCGCACCCGGCGATGTCCACGATGTCCATATTCGGGTTGGCCGGCGTTTCGACGAACAGCATTTTCGTTTCGTCATCCACTGCCTCGGCCACCGAAGCCAGATCGGCCCCGTTGCAACCGACGGTTTTGATGCAAAAACGCTCGGGGCAGGTGTCGGCGAAGAACTTGTAGGTGCCGCCGTACACCGTGCGCGCATATACCAGTTTCTCGCCCGGTTTAACCAACGCGAAGGTCAGGTGGCTGATCGCCGAGATCGGAAGAGCGTCGTGTAGGGAAAGAGTGTAGATCTCGGTGG
>CALBTQ010000674.1 GCA_937967875.1 uncultured Pseudomonadota bacterium | reverse complement strand
CCTTCACCCGTTTGGGCAGCGATCTGCTGATCGACGACATCAAACTCAAACAAAAGGCGAAGTTCATCGAGGACTTCGTCCAGGCGCTGGAAGAACGCAACGTGAACTCGATGACGCTCAAGACCGGCTTGAGCCTCGAAGAGGTCCGCGTGTTCCTGTTGCTGTTTGCCGAAACGCAGGCGCAGATCAAAAAGCGCGGCGGCGTTAAAACGATTCTGGACAGTAAAGGCGTCAGCCACATTCTGGTCGACCAGTTCAAATACGGCAT
Source organism: uncultured Pseudomonadota bacterium (assembly GCA_937967875.1). Lineage (GTDB taxonomy): Bacteria > Lernaellota > Lernaellaia > Lernaellales > Lernaellaceae > CALBTQ01. The sequence goes on along the minus strand of CALBTQ010000674.1, from coordinate 2,498 downwards.
CATCGCCGACGACCAGAGGGACGAAGTCGATCAGGTCGCCTCCGACGACAAGATGTTGGAGAACATCGTTTTTACCGAGATCGTGGCCAAGATCCGCAAGGGCGATCTCGGCGAAATGAACGCCACCGAGATCGGCGCGGCGTTCAAGGAGTTGATCAGCGGTCAGTTCGCCGCGGACAAATCGGCGCGCAAATCGCTGGCGCAGATGATCCTCGCCCTCGACCCCGAGTTGGCCGAGGAGGCGGTGTTTTCCAAGGCCGGCGTGCGCGACGAAATGAGTTGGTCGACCGCGCGCAAGATGATCGACAAACTGCTGGACGATCTGGACAAGGGCAGCGCGGATGACCGCATTCACGTGCTGGACAATCTCCAGAAGATGGGCGAATTGGCGATCACCAAGAACAAGGAAACGAGCCTGGTGGTCATCATCGACAAGATGACCGAGCGGCTGCGCACGCGCGAGAAAGACCTGGACGTGCTGGCTAAAACCTTCGAGGTCATGGGCACGCTGGCGCGCTTTTTGATTCTCAACGGCAAATACGTACAGGCGCTGAAGATCCTGCGGACCTTCGTCAACTTGCGCAACTACTGCGAGAACCTGCCGGCCGAACGCAAGAACAACTTCACACGCAGCGTCTGCGAATTGAGCGCCAACGCGCTGCAGTCGGCGTCGACGCCCGAAACGATCGACGCGCTGATCCGTGAATTCGAAGGCGACCAGATGAACATCGTGGACAACGCGATGCGCATTCTGGAAACGCTGGGCACCGAGCAGGTCATTTCCTCGCTGCTGGACGCATTCACCAGCCCGTCGCGTTCGGTGCGCAATCGTTGTTTCCAGGTGCTGACCTCGATCGGCGAAAAGAGCCTGGTGGTCTGCTCGTGGAAGCTGCGCAACCTGAACGATCCGTCGCAGTTCCCGCGCCTGCGCGAAGGCGGCGAGATGTCCGACGACGCCTATTACGTCGCGCGCAACGCGATCGACATCACCGCCAAACTGGGCGGCGAGCGCGAGCTGGAATTGCTGCGCGAGGTGTCGGACGACCCGGATCCGCGTGTGCGCATCGAGGCGCTGTCGGCGATGACCAAGATCAACAAGCACGAAGCGGCGATTCTGGCCAAGCTGCGCTTGCACGACAGCGACGGCAAGGTGGTGGAAGGGGCGATCAACATTCTGGGCCAGTTGGCGCAGCAGGATACGACCGACGAGTTGATCGATCTGTTCTACGCCGAGCCGTCGTTGCGCCCGTCGATCATCAACGCGTTGGGCCGCATCGGCGGCGACGAGGCGGAGAAATTGTTGATCGGCGCCACCCGGTTTTACTTCGGCGGCAATGTGGTGAAGATCTTCCGCGAAAACGACGAACTGCGCCACACGGCGTTGAAGGCGTTGGGCAACATCGGGCGGGAAACGGCCCGCGCCAATTTGCGGCGCTTCAATCGTCGGGTCGGGATCTTCTTCCTGCGATTGTTCTTTGTACCGCTGCGATTCAAGCGGAAGGAAGCGCTGAAAATATCGCGCGACGCTTTCAGCCGAATCGAACTGCGGATGACCAAGGGCTAAATTTTCGAGAAGCGGGAGGGTTCATGTTGTTACGCAAAGTTCTCATGGCGGTAGTTGTATCTCTCATCCTGTTCGCGGCGCCGTTGGCCGCGCTGGCGCAGGACGCGCAAACGCTCATGCAACAAGCGGACTCGGTTTGGGTGAAACGTTCGGCTTCGCTGCAGAACGCCTACGCGGCGATCAAGTTGTACGAGCAGGCCGCGGCGGCCGATCCCAGCCTGGATACGCCGCATTACCAGATCGCGCGCGCGTACTATTTCATCGGCCGGTTCTCGCCGCCGGCGCAGCGCGAGGCGTTGTACATGAAGGGCGTCGAGGCGGCGAAGAAGGCGTTGGCGGCCAATCCCGGCAGCGCGGGCGGCAACTATTGGTACAGCGCCTGTCTGGCGCGGGCGATCGAGGACAAGAGCATCATCACCAAGGGCAAGTACGTCAACGACATCAAGGGTCACATGCTGGCGGCGAAGCAGGCCAATCCGGGATTCTACTTCGGCGGGCCGGCGCGGGCCCTGGGCATGGTTTCGTTCAAGAGCCCGTTCGGCAGCAACGCCGAGGCGATTGCGCTGCTGCGCGAAAGCCTGAAGTACGCGCCGGATTATTCGCTAACCCTGGTCAATCTCGCCGAAGTGCTGATCAAGGAAAAGCAGTACGATGAGGCGAAGAAATTGTGCAACAAGGTGCTCGGCCTCAAGCCGATGGCGGGCTATGAGCGCGAGTTGAAGGACGACCAGGAACTGGCGAAACGGCTGCTGGATTCGATTCCGAAATAAGCGAAGGACGTACAAATCCCCTGTGGCGACCCCTTCGCCCGGGGGATTGTTTTATCATAATACCGCTTGTCGCCTTTTCGGTTCTTTGCTATCGTAAATAAGTCGCTCGTCACTGACGGCGCTTGGATGCATCGAATTGGAGGTTCTCATGTCGCGCTTCGCAT
>CALBTQ010000673.1 GCA_937967875.1 uncultured Pseudomonadota bacterium | reverse complement strand
ATCGTATTCGGTGACTGGAGTTCAGACGTGTGCTCTTCCGATCTGGCAGGCCGTCGCCCACCCCGGCCAGCATCAGGATGACGCCGACCAGCGGCAGGTAGTAATAGTGCTCGGCCACGGGGCGCACCAGCGCGACCAGCCCGGCGGTCGGGGCGATCGTCGCGGCGAACCAGACAATACCGAACAGCGGCGCGCTCGATTGTCTGCGCAGCCGCCAGAGGACCAGCAGCAAAATCAACCACAGCGCGCTCGCACCGAGCACGGCGAGCGGCGAGGTCCAGGCGGCGTAATCGGCAAGGCGGATCGCGCGCAGGCCCTGCGGCAGCAGCGTCAGGCGCAGGGCGTCGAGCGTCAGCGCCGGGACGGCCGACACGCGGGTAAGCAGGTCGACGCTCACCGCTTTGTGCGCGTGGGAAATCTGCAGGATGCCCCAGCGCAACGTGACGTAAAGCACGGCCATCGCGGCCAGCGGCAACGAGACGGTCAGCCAGGCGGCGACGCTGCGCCGTTGTTGCGGACGAGCCAGCCACAGCCAGGCGAGCGCGGGGACGATCAGCACCAGGGCGTTGGGCTTGGATAGCAAGGCCAGCAGGTAGAGGATCATCGCGCCGGGCAGCCGGTCGCGGCGCGGTTCGCCCGCCGGCGGAATGATGCGTGTGAACAGCACGAGGGTCCAGAGGCTGAGCGCGCCGACCATCAAACCGCAGCGGTTGGCGATCAGCAACACCTGTTCGCTCGCCAAGGGGTGCACCGCAAAGAGCGCGGCGGCCCAGGCCGCCCGGAAGGGCGAACGCAGCAACGTTTGCGCCAGCAGCCACACGGCGATCGCGGCCAGCGCGTGCCACAGCACGTTGATCGCGCGCTGCACCGGGGCGTGACGGCCGAAGAGGGCGATTTCGACGTGGAAGGCCAAAGCCATCAGCGGACGATAAAAGCCCATGTTGCGCGGATCGCGATTGAAGTGGCCCAGGTCCTCGACGAAATACAACGGCAGATTGGCGGAATTTTCATAGGCCGGATTTTCCGCGAGGAGCGACACGTCGTCCCATAAATAGGGCGCGGGCAGCGCGCGGGCGTACACGACGAAGGCGAGCGCCGTCAGAACAAAGGGGAACCAACGATAAAACGATTTTGCCAAGCCTGCTTCCGTGGACACAAAAAGTTTTCGGGTGGTACAATACCACAACTCGGTTCCGGCATGAGAGAGGTCTTTGTTGACGAACGAGAATCGTGCATCGTCCGCCCGTCCGCGTTGGGTCGCCATTGTCCTGGCGGCCGTGTTGCTGTTGGGGCTGGTCGCGCGGCTGAGTCTGGCGCTGCGTCCGGCGGCCGAGCTGGCGCCCGTGTGTCTGGCCGACGACGCGTTCTATTACCTGCGCATCGCCGAGCATATCCTCGCCGGCGACGGCCCGACCTTCGACGGGCGGACGGCGACCAACGGCTATCATCCGCTGTGGATGGGCGTATCGTTGCTTGCGGTATTTGTCGCCAAAAGCGCGACGAGCGGGGCGAGCGTGCTGTTGCTGTTGCTGGCGCTGATCGGCACGGCCAACGCTTTTTTGCTGGGGCGCATCGCGGCCAAAACGCTGGGCGAAACCGCCGGAGTGGTTGCGACGATTTTCTGGGCGCTCAATCCGTTGGTCTACTTCACCGAGTTGATGGGGGTCGAGGCGCCGCTGATGGCGCTGCTGATTTTCGGCGCGACGCTGGTGTATCTGCCGCTGCGCGAGAACGACGACGCGCCGCTGAAACGCTGGTTGGCGTGGGGTTTGCTGATCGGCCTGGCGGTGCTGGCGCGCACCGACGCGATTTTGTTTTGCGCGCCGCTGGCGATCGACGCGCTGATCGTCCGCCGCAAGCGGCTGCCCAAGGCGTTGGCGGCCGCGGGCGCGGCGGTGGCGACGACGCTGCCGTGGATCGTCTACAACCTGCTGGCCTTCGGCACGGTGGCGCAGGATTCGATGCGCGTGCTGCTGTTGCGGCAGCGGGCGTTTCAGGCGGCGACGGGCGAGGACCTGGGCTCGTTTTTATGGCGGCAGTTGCAATCGGGTTTCGGCGATTACCTGCTGCGTTACGTCGGACTAAGCAGCATGTACCTTGCCTACGGCCTGCCGGTGCTGGCGCTGGGAATGCTCGTCGCGGCGCGGCTGGCGAGCGGCAAGCCGCTGTGGACGGCCCGCCCGCGCGCGCTGCTTCATCTGCTGGTCTGGGGCGCGGCGACGTGGCTGTTTTATTCGCTGTATTTCTGGGACCGCAAGAACTGGTATTTTCTGCCGGTGCTGACCGCGCTGGCGTTGTTCTTCGCGCTGACGGTCGCGTATCTGGAGCGCACGGCGCAGGCGCGGCGGGCCGGGGCGATTTTGTTGATCGCGGCGGGCGCGCTGCTCGTCGCGGGGTATGCGGCGCAGGCGAAAAACCTGGCCGCGCACGGGTATCATCCGTGGCAGGCGACCTACGTCGAAGCGGCGCGGGCGGTGCGCGAGTTGTACGCGCAGGAGCCGGCCGCCCGCATCGGGGCGATGAACGGCGGCATCATCAGCGCGTTTTCCGGCGTGGACGTGGTCAACCTCGACGGCGTGGTCAATCCGGAGATCCGCCGGGCGATGGCGCGCAGGGAGTTGCCGGCGTACCTCCGACGCGAGCGCATCGGGTATGTGGTCGATCATCTCGAGATGATCGGCGCGTACGAGATTTTTGCGGACGAGGCGTGGAAGCGCTCGTTCAAGCTGGTGCGGCGTTTCAAGACCAGCAGCTTTGCGGGCGACGTGGTGCTGATGAAATACGAGCCGCCGGAGCCAACGCCATGATCGCGCTGGCGGGCGTGGGGATGTTGTTGTTGGGCGCGGGCGTCGTGCTGCCGCACCGGTTGACGAAACCGTGGGACGCGTTGAGCGCGCTGTTGGGCCCGCTGGGCCTGGGTCTGTTGGCCGCGGGCGTGCTGGGCGGATTGATTCCCGGCTTTTTCGGTTGAAAGGGACGATGTGGAAACCCAAGTGACGATCTTTATGGCGGTGGTGGGCTTTTTGTTCGGCAGCACGATCGGCTCGTTTTTGAACGTGGTCATCTGGCGCGTGCCGCGCGGGGAATCGCTGGTGCTGCCCGGCAGCCACTGCCCGAAATGCGATACGCCGATCCGCTGGTACGACAACATTCCGCTGCTGTCATGGATCATCCTGGGGGCCAAATGCCGCCATTGCCGCGAGCCGATCAGCGCGCGGTATCCGGCGATCGAGCTGGTCAACGGATTGTTCTTCGCCGCGTACCTGGTGCGCTTCGGCGTTTCCGGCGACGCGCTGGTTCCCTTCGGCGTGTTGATCGGCGCGGTGTGGTACCTGTTCACGGCGGCGTTGATCGCGGTGACGATGATCGACATCGACCACACGATCATCCCCGATGCGATCAGCCTGCCGGGGATCGTCCTGGGTCTGCTGGCCAACATGTTCCTGTTCGCGCCGACGTGGCAAAGCGGGTTGATCGACGGCGGTCTGGGCGTGTTGCTGGGCGGCGGCATCCCGCTGACGATCATCCTGGTATATTACCTGTTGACCAAACGCATCGGCATGGGCTTCGGCGACCCGAAGCTGCTGGCGATGATCGGCGCGTTCTGCGGCTGGCAGGCCGTGCTGTTTACGCTGTTCATCGCCAGCCTGAGCGGGACGATCGTGGGCGTCTCGTACGTGGCGATCGCCGGCAAGGACCGGCGGTTTCCCATTCCGTTCGGACCTTTTCTCTCGCTGGGCGCGGTCCTGTGGCTGTGGATCGGGCCCCTCGTGGTAGGGTGGTATCTTGGCTTTTAAGTGGCCCAAATGGATTCCGCGCGAGCTTTTTACGGGCATGCGCCTGCGCGTGGTGATCCTGATTGCGGGCCTGACCGCCGCGTTGATCATCCTGCTGTCGTTCGTCGTCGAGGCCATTTTCGAACAGAACCTGATCAACCAGAAAAAGATCCAGGGGCGCATTGCGCTCACGGCGATGCAGACGAACGTCGACGTGGTGTACGCGGCGCAGGGCGCGGCGCGCACGACGAGTCCGACGATGTCGGGTCTGGTGCAGGGGATGATTCTGAACATGGAGTTTTCGACGCTGGTGTTCGTCGATCGCGAGCAGAACGTGATCGGGCACAGCAAGTCGGAGATGATCGGGATGGTCCTGGCCGACGAGGATCTGCGCCGGGCGATCGAGGAGCGCAAGCTGATCTACCGGGTGATCGGCAGCGACACGGGCAACCCGGAGATGATTTTTTCCGGCCCGATCTACCGCGAGGGCACGGTGATCGGGGCGGCGCGCTTCGGCCTGCCGCTGGGCGATATGGTCATCACGCTGTACAACACCAAGCGCATTTTGTTTTTGTACGCGGCGTTGGACGCGTTGCTGATGATCCTGTTCGGCTCGCTGATTCTCATGCGCGTGCTGGTGCGGCCGATCGAGGAGATGCTCACGGCCACCGAGCGCATGGCCGGCGGGGATTATCGCATCATCCTGCCGCGCACCGCGGCCGGGGAGCTGGACCGGCTGGCCAAGGCGCTGGGACGGCTGGCCAACACCTTGCGCGACAGGGAAGCGGTCGGCAAACGGCAGTTGTCGCGTCTGGAGCGGGCCAACAAGGACCTCAAGGAAGCGCACGACCAGTTGATGCACTCGGACCGCCTGGCCTACGTCGGGCGCGTGGCGGCGGGCATGGCGCACGAGGTGGGCAATCCGTTGGGCGCGATTTTCGGCTACCTGGAAATTCTGCGCGAAGCCGAATTGACGGCCGAGGACGCCGAGGTGGTCGAGCGGATCACCGCGGAGATCAAACGCATCGACAAGACGATGCGCGAGCTGCTGGACTTTTCGCGCATCAAGCCGGCGCGGTCCGAGCCGACCGATCTGCCGGCCTTGGCCGCCGAAACCGTGAGATCGGAAGAGCACACGTCTGAACTCCAGTCACCGAATACGATCT
>CALBTQ010000672.1 GCA_937967875.1 uncultured Pseudomonadota bacterium | reverse complement strand
GGCGAAATCGGCGAGGTGCTCGCCGTGCGCTTCAAGCTGGGCACCGGCCTGTTCGGCTCGCGCTGGGTGCCGCTGCGTTCGGAACTGTGGCACCTGACCGAGTCGGAGCGCGGCATGGGCCAGGCGGTTTTCGACGACGGTTATCACAAGCTGTCGCTGGCCATCCACCTGGTCGGCGCGATCGATGAAGTGCAGGGCTTCATCGACCGCACCTTCGCCTTCATCGACGAGCCGGCGCAACTGCTGTGGACCTACAAGGACCGCGCCACGCTGGGCAGCTTCGACATCGCTTTTTCGCCGAATCTGTACACGCACTCGAAGTATTTCCCCGCCGACGAGCGCATCGACATCGCCGGCAGCAAGGGGACGATCCGTTTGCGCGGCTGCACCGGCGCGATCACCGACGAAGCGCCGCTGACCGTCTATCGCCACGGCCGGCGCGAAGAGCACGACGATCTGGAAACCGACTGGCAGGCCAGCTTTACCGCCGGTATCCGCGACTTCCCGCGCGCCTTGCGCGCCGGGCGCGACACGCTGTTGACCGGGCAACGCGCGCTGGACGTGCTGCGCTTCGCCTACGCCGCGATCGTCGCCGCGAAGATCGGCACACGGGTGCGGCCCGACGAGATGACCGACGAGATCGTCGCCCGGCATCTGCGCGGTGCGGAGGCGGCATCATGAGCGGGCGGTATGAATGGACCGCGCGACTGGCCGTGCGCGTGCTGCAATGGGCGGCGCGCCTGCCGCGTCCGTGGTTGTTGCGCTTGTTGCGCACGGCGGAAAAGCTGCCCGCCAACCGCGCGCCGAGTCCGGGCCTGACGCCGCCGGTCACCGAGTTGATCGAGATCATCGTCGACGAACCGGGCGGCGAACAGGTGATTCGCCGTTTGCTGCTGGAAGGCCGACGCGAGCAATACGTCTCGCTGGTGCGCGGCTTGCTGCGCCATCACGCGCGCGGCGCGGCGCGGGTGCGCATTGCGGCCGACGAAACGCCGCCCGTCGTGGCAAACAAGCAACCGTTGCGCGTCGCGGTGATCGGCGAGGGGCTCGACGCTCGCCTGCTGCGCGCGGCCTATCAAGCCGATTCGGGCTGCGCTCTGGTCGAGGACGACACGGCGCAGGCTTATGAGTTCACGCCCGGCGCAACGCCTGAACAAATCTCCTCCGCGTTGGCGAAGGGCGCGGTCGTTTCGGTGCATCACTCGTTGCTGACCGACGCAACCGCTGCGCGTACGATGTTTGCACAGGCGAAAGCGCCGTGGCGCGCGTTTTATCCGCTGTGGCATTTTGCGCCCGCGCGCCGGCTACATGATTTGCTGGCCGACGACGAGATCGGCGAGGTCGGCACGTTGCGCGTGCAGGCGATCCTCGGCGGCGACGGCGGCATGCTTGAACCGCAAACGCCGCCAGCGGACGATTATCTGTCTCATCCGGCGTTCGATCATCTGTTGCTGCTGACGTGGCTCGGTGGCGCGCCGGACGCGGTCTCGGTCCGCCTGCAGCCGCTGGGCGAACACGGCGGGCAGGGGATGATCGCCGTGCGGCACTGCGCGCCGGGGCGTTACGGCATGCTGGAGATGATCCATGCGCCGCAAATGACGCTGCCCTCGGCGTATTATCCGTATGCGGTCGAGGCGGAAATTTCCGGCACCGACGGCATCGCCTGGCTGCGCCGGGGCATGGCGCAACCGAGCCGCGAAGCGCCCCTGGCCGTGCGCGTGGGCAAGTCGGCGTACACCATCGGCGTCGAGCGCGGGCTGACCGCCGAGTGGGACGCGCTGTACGCGCATGCGGCGGTTCATCTGCGCGCGCTGGCCGTCGGCCGGGCGCTACCGATGATGAGCGCGCCGGATCTTTTCGCCACGTTAAGCGCGCGCGACAAAGCCGTCGAAGCGGCGCGCACGGGCCGCGTGACGACGGTGTAGGAGGATGCGATGTATCAGACCCATTACGACGCGGGCGCGCGGGCGCTGTTGTTTGTCGACGGCGAGAAGGACGAGCGCGACTATCTGACCATGGGCGCCAACGTGTTCGTCTGCGGCGGGCTGATGAATCCGGCCAAGATGGGCGCACTGATCGGCCGCAATGCGCCCTTCGCGCCGGCGATCGCCGACGGCTACACGCATCGCTATCTCGAGACGATCCCCTTCATGCTGCCCGACGATGATCCGGCCGCCGCGCTGTTGGGCGTGGTGTATCTGGGATTGTCCGCGGAGGAAGTCGCGCGGGTGGAAACGCTGGAACTCGACGGCGGGTATCGCAAGCAAATTCCATTGGAGGTGCGCGTCGGCGACCGCATCTGCCCGGCGATCAGCGACGCCAAGGCGTAAGCGGTCAGATCGATTCGCGGCTCAGCGCTTCGAAGGCGCCCGCGGCGGTCAGCGCGAGAATCAGCCCCAGGCCGCTGAGGCAGATGACGGGGAAAATCCACAATGCCAAGGCCATGCCGCCCTGGCGCGCCAGCAACGAGATGAAAAACGGCACGATCATCCCGCCCAGCGGAATGCCGGTTTTGATCATACCGATCACCGCGCCGCAGTGACGCGGGAAGAGCAGCCCGCCCACGGCGATCAGCAACGGGCACAGCGCCGACAGCGACAACCCCGCCGCGACGACCAGCGGATAGATCAGCTTGCTTCCGGGCAGGAAAAACAGTCCGGCGAAGCTCAGCGCGGCCAGCCCGAACAGCGTGACCAGCAGGCGCGGAATGGCGGTGTTGTTCGCCAGCAGACCCATCAGCAAACGACCGCAGGCGATGCCGCCCAGAAACAGCAGCAGCCCGACTTTCGAAGCGGCCTGATCGAAGCCGCGCATTTCCATCAGAAACGAAGTGAGGAAGCCGACACCCGCCAGTTCCGCGCCGACCGCGAGGATCGTCGCCAGCACCAGCGCGCCGGCTAGCGGCTTGTGCGGCAGTTCGCGCAGGTGTCGCCAGAAACGCGCGTCGCCGTTTTGCGCCGGGGCCGAGCGCACGACGGCGAACAGCACGGCCAGCGCCAACACGACCGCGCCCGCTTCGATCAGCGAGCGCCGCCAATGCAGATCGAGAAAAATCAGGTACGCAGTGATGCCGCCCATGCCCAGCGTCGCGGCCAGGTGGTTCAGGCCGATGTAGCGGCTTTGGTGCGTGCTATGGATTTCCAGCAGCAGCGCGTCGGTGCTCGCCTCGTACAGACCCATGGCCACGCCCAACAGCACGGCGATCAGGAAGTTAGGCCAAAACAGATTGTTCGTGAAAAAGAGGAAGAACCCGATGGCCATGGCGATGCTGCCGACCAAGAGCAGGCGCGTTTTGGGCCAGGCGTCGGCGAGCGCGCCGCCGATGAGCGCCGCGACGATGAAGCCGAAGTTCTGGCCGGTCAGCAGCAGGCCGATCTGCACCGGCGTCAGGCCGATGTTGCGCGCGGCTGCGCCGATGATTGCCGTGCCCACGCCGAGGAAAAACATCGCGGCGAAGGTCGAGCCGGTCAGGGTAATGCGGCGAACCGATGATGTGGACAACGAACGAATCCTTCTTCACGTTGGGGCGGCGGCGGTACAGGCCGTGTTAATAAGGCCAAACGGCGGGGGAACGCAAGGGGGACGTCAGCGCCCAGCGTTCAGGCCGGCGGCGATGCGCCGGGCTTCTTCCAACGTGAAACCGCCGTCGATGAGGCCGTATTTGCCGATTTCGCTTTGAATGATCGGCGCCGAAACCAGGCGACCGTCGATGATGATCGCCAGGTGTTCTCTGATATGTTCGCGGGTGAAGGCGCGCATCGTGGCTTCGCCCTGTTTGGTGAGGGTGAAAGACACTCCCGGTCCGAAGTAACTTTCGACGACCTCGGCCGCAGCAATGTCGGCGCCGGTCAGCAGGGGCGTGGGCGCGAGGTAAAAGGTCCATTTCTCGGGCCCTTCGGCGGTCATCGGCGTGAAGTTCGGCGTCGGCTCGGTTTTGGCCCAGCGTATTTCCAGGGTGACGGCGGCGGGCGGAACGACCGTCTGCGTTTTCGCGCAGGCGACGACGAGCAGCAGACACAGGATCGTCAGTTTCTCGGTTCGCCTCATGCGAAAACTCCTTTCCATGAACTGCGCGTCAAAACTTTTTGGGCCGCAGCACCATAAGCATCGCGGGCACGGTGAGCAGATCGGCCGCCAGCGCCCAGATCATGGTCAGCGCGGTGAACACGCCGAAGTAGAGGTTGGGCACGAAGTTGGAAACCAGCAACACCATGAAGCCGCAGAACAACACCGCCGAGGTGATGTACATCGCGCGGCCGGTGGTGCGCAAGCTGTGGGCCAGCGCCTCGGGCAGGTTTTGCCGCCCGCGATCGTTGTACTCGCGGCGGAAGCGCGAGAAGAAGTGAATCGTGTCGTCCACCGCGATGCCGATGGCGATCGAGGGAATCATGCACGTGGCCAGGTTGATCGGAATGCCGACCAGGCCCATCAGCCCGAGGGTCATCAGAATCGGCAGCACGTTGGGGTAGATGCTGTACAGGCCCACGCGCGCCGAGCCGAACAACAACGCCACGCAGAAAATGATGATCACGATGGCCAGGGTGAAGCTCTTGAGCTGGCCGTGCACCAGTTCGCGTTCCATGTCCACGTACAAGACCGACGCCCCGGTCGGCGCAGCGGCAATGCCGGCGGGGAAGGTTTTCGCAGCGAAGTCTTTGACGCGCTCGATCATGCCGCGCAGCGAGTTGGAGCCCACGGTCGTCATGCGCGCGCTGATGCGCGTGTAGGAATAATTGAGGTCGGTGAACTCGTCGAGCCCGCCGCGATCGTCGCCCATGGACACGAGCATCAAATACTGCGCGATTTCCGCCCGCGTGTCGGGGATGCGGTAAAATGCCTCGTCGCCGCCGTGCATCGAGCGGTTCATCATCTTGACCAGATCGGCCAGCGATTGGGTGAGATCGGAAGAGCACACGTCTGAACTCCAGTCACCGAATACGAT
>CALBTQ010000671.1 GCA_937967875.1 uncultured Pseudomonadota bacterium | reverse complement strand
TTGCTGATCACGCCGGCGCCGACCGTGCGGCCGCCTTCGCGGATGGCGAAGCGCAGGCCCTCTTCCATCGCGATCGGGGTGATCAACTTCACGCTGATCTGAACGTTTTCACCGGGCATCACCATCTCGATGCCGTCCGGCAGGGTCACCACGCCCGTCACGTCGGTCGTGCGGAAGTAGAACTGCGGACGATATCCATTAAAGAACGGAGTATGACGGCCGCCTTCTTCCTTGCTCAGCACGTACACGCCGCCTTCGAACTCGGTGTGCGGGGTGATCGAACCCGGCTTGGCCAACACCTGGCCGCGCTCGATGTCGTCGCGCTTCACGCCGCGCAGCAAGCAACCCACGTTGTCGCCCGCCTGACCCTGATCCAGCAGCTTGCGGAACATCTCGACGCCCGTGACCACCGTCTTGGTCGTCTCTTTGATGCCCACGATCTCGACTTCTTCGCCGACCTTGATGATGCCGCGCTCGACGCGACCCGTCGCCACCGTGCCGCGACCCGAAATCGAGAAAATGTCTTCGATCGGCATCAGGAACGGACCGTCGATCGCGCGAACCGGCTCCGGAATGAAGCTGTCGATCGCGTCCATCAGCTCCCAGATCGCCTTGCAAGCGTCGCTGGTCGCGTCGTCGCTCTCCAACGCCCGCAGCGCGCTGCCCTTGATGATCGGAATGTCGTCGCCCGGAAATTCGTACTTGCTCAGCAGCTCGCGAAGCTCAAGCTCCACCAGCTCGATCAACTCCGGATCGTCGACCATGTCAACCTTGTTCAAAAACACCACGATCGTCGGCACGCCAACCTGACGGGCCAGCAGGATGTGCTCGCGCGTCTGGGGCATCGGACCGTCGTCCGCGCCGACTACCAAAATCGCGCCGTCCATCTGCGCCGCGCCCGTGATCATGTTCTTGATGTAGTCCGCGTGACCGGGGCAGTCCACGTGCGCGTAGTGACGATTCGTCGTCTGGTATTCGACGTGCGCCGTCGCAATCGTGATCCCGCGTTCCCGCTCTTCCGGGGCTTTGTCGATCTGATCGAACGGCACGAAGCTCGCCCAGCCCTTGCTCGACAGCGTCTTGGTGATCGCCGCCGTCAACGTCGTCTTGCCGTGGTCGATGTGACCGATCGTGCCGACGTTCACGTGGGGCTTGGTACGCTCGAATTTAGCCTTAGCCATGACAATCCTCCCGCGTTATGCGGCGCAATGAGCCCAGATTAGTAAACACCTCTCATCTTATGCACGATTTCGTCCTGGACCTGTGACGGAACCGCCTCAAAACGCGCAAACTGCATCGTGTACGTCGCGCGTCCCTGAGTCGCCGACCGTAAATCGGTCGAGTAACCGAACATTTTGGCAAGCGGCACATTCGCTTTGATGATCTGCACGCCGCGTCGTTGCTCCATGCCCTGCACGTGCCCGCGGCGGCTGTTCAGATCGCTGATCACCTCGCCGACGAAATCTTCCGGGGCGACGATCTCCAGCGACATAATCGGTTCCAGCAGCACCGGGTCCGCGTTGCGCAGGTTCTTGTTGATGGCCATCGCCGCGGCGACCTTGAAATCGATCGCTTCCGAATCGACTTCGTGATACGCGCCGCCCAGCAAGGTGACCTTCACGTCCTGCACCGGGTAACCGGCCAGCGAACCGACGGTCAGCGAATCGACCACGCCTTCCTGCACCAGGGGCACGAAGTCTTTGGGGACCTCGCTCGCTGAGGCCTCGCTGACGAAAACGAATCCGCCGCCCGAGCCCAGCGGTTCGACCCGCAGGCGAACTTTCCCGTAGTGTCCGCGGTTGCCCAACTGCCGTTCGTAGGTCTCCTCGAAGGTGATCGACTTGCCGATCGTTTCCTTGTAGGCGACCTGCGGCTTGCCCACGTTCGCGTTGACGCGAAATTCTCGGGTCAGGCGATCGACGATGATTTCCAGGTGAAGTTCGCCCATGCCGGAGATGATCGTCTGTCCCGTGTCCTCGTCGGTGTGCACCCGGAAGCTGGGATCTTCCATCGAGAGCTTTTCCAGCGCTTCGCTCAGCTTGTCCTGATCGGCCTGGCTTTTAGGCTCGATGGCGATGTGAATTACCGGCTCGGGGAAATCCAGACCTTCCAGCACGATCGGCTTGTTTTGCACCACCAGCGTGTCGCCCGTGGTTACCGACCGCAGCCCGACGGCCGCGACGATGTCCCCGGCGGAGACCTCTTTGATCTCCTCGCGCTTGTTGGCGTGCATCTTGAGCAGCTTGCCGACGCGTTCCTTCTTCTCCTTGGTCATGTTGTAGACCATCACCCCGGTCTCGATCTTGCCGGAGTAGATCCGCAAAAACGCCAGTTGCCCGACGTACGGATCATGCAGCAGCTTGAAGGCCAGCGCGGCGAAAGGCTCTTCGGGATCCGCGTGCCGCTCTTCCTCTTTGCCCGTCTTGGGGTTGATTCCCTTGACCGGCGGAATGTCCAGCGGGCTGGGCAAGTAGTCGATCACCGCATCCAAGAGCGGCTGAACGCCCTTGTTCTTGAACGCCGACCCGCACAGGGTGGGCACGATCTGCAGCGCAACGGTCGCCCGGCGAATCGCCTTCCGGATCGTCTCTTCGTCGATTTCCGCTTCGTCCAGATACATCGCCATCAGTTCGTCATCGTATTCGGCGACGGCTTCCAGCATCCGGACTCGCCATTGTTCGGCTTCTTGTAAAAGAGCTGCGGGGATCGGTTCTTCGTGGAACCGCGCCCCGAGGGTTTCGTCATCCCATCGGATGGCCTTCATGCCGATCAGATCGATCACGCCGGCGAAATCGCTTTCCGCCCCGATCGGCAACTGAATGACCAATGGATGCGCTCCGAGTCGATCCCGCATTTCGTCGACACAACGGAAAAAATCGGCGCCGATTCGATCCATCTTGTTGACGAAGGCGATCTTGGGAACGTGGAACTTCTCGGACTGCCGCCATACCGTTTCCGACTGGGGCTCGACTCCGCCCACGCCGCAGAAGACGGCGATGGCCCCATCCAGGACGCGCAACGAGCGCTCGACCTCGATGGTGAAGTCCACGTGACCCGGGGTATCCAAAATGTTGATTCGCCGATCGCGCCAGAAGCAGGTGGTGGCGGCGGTCGTGATCGTGATGCCGCGTTCCTGTTCCTGCTCCATGTAGTCCATCTGGGCCGTGCCCTCGTGGACTTCCCCGATCTTGTAGGTGATCCCCGTATAGTAGAGGATGCGTTCGGTCGTGGTCGTCTTGCCGGCGTCGATATGCGCCATGATCCCGATGTTTCGGGTGCGCTCCAACGAACTACCTTTTACCTTCGGCTTGGCCACGATTTCGGTTCTCCTCAGGGGGATCGCCTTGCGTCGGCGAACCTACGTGCAACCTGAAAAAGAGCAATCGAAAGGACCGGTCGACCACGGTGTGCCGATCGGTCCGTTGCGTTCAACTCGACGGCGGCCTATCGGCCGCGGCCGGGATTACCAACGATAATGAGCGAAGGCCCGGTTGGCCTCGGCCATCTTATGCGTATCTTCGCGTTTCTTGATCGAGGTGCCGCGGTTGGCGGCGGCGTCGATCAATTCGGCGGCCAGTTTTTCCTGCATCGATTTTTCGCTGCGCTTGCGCGAAAAGTCGATCAGCCAGCGCATGGCCAGCGCCATCTGACGGTCGGGGCGCACTTCCACCGGGACCTGGTAGGTCGAACCGCCCACGCGGCGGCTCTTGACCTCGATCATCGGCTTGATGTTGTCCAACGCTTTTTTGAAGACCTTCAGCGGCTCTTCGTTGATGCGTTTTTCGATGATGTCGAAGGCGCCGTAGACAATGCGTTCCGCCGTGCTCTTCTTGCCCGCCAGCATCAAGTTGTTGATGAACTTCGCCAACTGCTTGTCGCCGAAGCGGGGATCCGGCAGAACGATACGTTTCTTTACGGTGGCTTTACGCGGCATAGCTCAGGTTCCCTCTCTTATTTGGGCCGCTTCGTGCCGTATTTACTGCGGCTGCGCTTGCGGTTTTCCACGCCGGTGGCATCCAACGTGCCGCGAATGACGTGGTAACGAACACCCGGAAGGTCTTTCACGCGGCCGCCGCGGATCAGCACCACGCTGTGCTCCTGCAGGCTGTGGCCTTCGCCCGGGATGTAGCTGGTGACTTCGATGCCGTTAACCAAACGGATACGAGCCACCTTACGCAGAGCGGAATTCGGCTTTTTCGGCGTCGTGGTGTACACACGCGTGCAAACACCGCGTTTTTGCGGGCAACTTTTCAGTGCCGGCGCGCCGGTTTTGTTCTTCACTTTTGCGCGACCCTTACGGATCAACTGATTGATTGTCGGCATTACTTATGCTTTCCGTCGTCAAATACCTGATATTAGGGCGAATTAAAATATCGCCCAGCGCAAAGAGGCCGATAGCTATATCAACTTAGGTCGGGCTTGTCAAGACCTTTTTCGACCTCATCCTCAATTTCATAGTCAAACGGCGACGTTCCGAAGGTGTCGATGTCTTCATCTTCTTCCTCTTCGGGCATATCGACGTCGACTTCCAAGTCCTGATAGTTGGGCACGCCGGTGCCCGCGGGGATCAACCGGCCCATGATCACGTTTTCCTTCAGGCCGCGCAGGCGGTCCATCTTGCCGGTGATCGACGCTTCGGTCAGCACCTTGGTCGTTTCCTGGAACGATGCGGCGCTGATGAACGATTCGGTCGACAGGCTGGCCTTGGTGATGCCCAGCAGCATCGGCTCGCCGATCGCCG
>CALBTQ010000670.1 GCA_937967875.1 uncultured Pseudomonadota bacterium | reverse complement strand
CAGCTAAATATCCAAATTAACCACCTTGAGCGCGTTGTCCTCGATGAACTTGCGGCGCGGCTCGACCTGATCGCCCATGAGAATGGTGAAGGTCTCGTCGGCGGCGACCGCGTCGTCCACCTTGACCTGCAGCAGCACGCGCTTTTCCGGATCCATCGTGGTTTCCCACAACTGCTCGGGGTTCATTTCGCCCAGCCCTTTGTAGCGCTGGATGACCAATCCCTTTTTCGCCGTTTCCAGAATGCGGTGCAGCAGTTCCAGGCGCTTGGTCGCCGTGTACGTATCGCCGTTGTCGGTGACCGTATACGGTCCTTCGCCCAAATCCTGCAGATCCTGGTGCAGTTGGCGCAGGTTCTGGTACTCGACGCCGCTGATCAGGTCGTAACCGATCGTCCGGTAGTTGATCACGCCGTTGCGCTCGACCGCGCAGCCGAACTCGAAGGTGCCGTGCTCCTCGTTGTCGGTGATTTCGGTGCAGTCGTAGCCGGCCGCTTCAAGATGATTGACGATGTCCTGCACTTTATCGCGCTCGGAAAGCTGGTTTTTGTAGCGCAGGCCCAGATCGAGCAATTCGAAGATCACCGAGCGCGAATAGCCGTGCCGGTTCAGCTTCTGCAAAATGTACTGCATCTTCGACAGGTCGTTGAGCAGCTTGACCAGCCGCCGGCCTTCGAAGGCTTTGTCCGCGGTGGCGATCTTCACCTGCTCGGCCACGCGCTCGATGAGGAAATCGTTGAGCGCGTCTTCGTCCTTGACGTAGCTGACCGCCTTGCCCTTGGCCACGCGGAACAGCGGCGGCTGCGCGATGTACAAATGGCCGCGCTCGACCAACTCGGGCATCTGCCGGAAGAAGAAGGTCAGCAGCAGCGTGCGGATGTGGCTGCCGTCGACGTCGGCGTCGGTCATGATGATGATCTTGTGGTAGCGCAGCTTTTCCAGGTTGAACTCGTCGCGGCCCAGCCCCGAACCGAGCGCCTGGATCATCAGCCGGATTTCCTGGCTGTTGAGCATCTTGTCGTAGCGGGCCTTTTCCACGTTGAGGATCTTGCCGCGCAACGGCAGAATCGCCTGGTGCCGCCGGTCGCGCGCCTGTTTGGCGCTGCCGCCGGCGCTGTCGCCCTCGACCAGGTACAGTTCGCAGACCGCCGGGTCTTTTTCCTGGCAGTCGGCCAGCTTGCCCGGCAGGTTGGACACGTCCAGCGCGCCCTTGCGGCGGGTCAGATCGCGCGCCTTGCGGGCCGCCTCGCGCGCCCGGGCCGCGTCGACCGATTTGCCGATGATCTTGCGCGCGACGGCCGGGTTTTCCTCGAAGTAGGTGTTGAGTTCCTCGTTGACGATCGATTCGACCAACCCTTTGACGTCGCTGTTGCCCAGCTTGGTCTTGGTCTGGCCTTCGAACTGCGGGTCGGGCACCTTGACGCTGATCACGGCGGTCAGGCCCTCGCGCACGTCGTCGCCCGAGAGGTTCTGCTTGAGGTTTTTCAGCAGGTTGTTGGTCGTCGCGTAGTTGTTGATCGTGCGCGTCAGCGCGCTGCGGAAGCCCACCAGGTGCGAGCCGCCCTCGATCGTGTTGATGTTGTTGCAGAACGAGAAAATCTGCTCGGCATACGAGCTGTTGTACTGAAAGGCGATCTCCGCCGCGATGTCGCCCTTCTCGGCCTGGAAGTACACGACCTTCGGGTGCATCGCTTCCTTGTTGCGGTTCAGGTGCTCGACGAAACTGCGGATGCCGCCCTTGTAGTGGAAGTCGTGGCGCTTGTCGCTGCGTTCGTCGACGATCGAAATGTGAACGCCCGAATTGAGGAACGACAATTCGCGCAACCGCTGCGAAAGCACCTCGAAGCTGTAGACCAGCTCTTCGAAAATCTCGTGATCGGGTTTGAACCAGGTCTTGTTGCCGCGGCGGCGGGTTTTGCCCTTTTCCTCCAGCGGCGTGATCGGATTGCCGCGCTCGTAGGTCTGGGTGTAGACCTTGCCGTCGCGGCGCACTTCCAGCTCGCAGCGCTCCGAGAGCGCGTTGACGACCGACACGCCCACGCCGTGCAGACCGCCGGACACCTTGTACGATTTATGGTCGAATTTGCCGCCGGCGTGCAGCACGGTCATGACGACCTCGGCGGCCGATTTGTTCTCTTTCTCGTGCCAGTCGACCGGAATGCCGCGGCCATTGTCTTCGACCGTGATCGAGTTGTCCAGATGAATGGTCACCTCGATGCGGTCGCAGTGCCCGGCCAGCGCCTCGTCGATGGAGTTGTCCACCACTTCGTACACCATGTGATGCAACCCGGTGACCGAAGTCGAGCCGATGTACATCGCCGGACGCTTGCGCACCGCCGACAATCCCTCGAGCACCTGAATGCTGTCGGCCGTATAGGAGCCGTCGTCGATCGCGATGTTGCTTTTTACCTTCTCTTCATTGTCCATCGTTTCTCGCTTTCCTGATAACCTTCGCCCGCGTATGAACGATTCGCTTCCGGCCCGCGCACAGCGCCGACGCCCGGCGGTCCGTTCGATCCCGAAAACCAGGCCTTTTTCTCAGTCGGCGGATTATACCACATTCGCTTGTGGTGTCAACGAAAACCCACCGCTTTATCTTGTGTAACTAATTGAATTTAGACCGCTTTTTCCGGGGGGTTCTTTTTTTGGCTCCGGCGGACGAAAATCGGCTGCGCGCGGAGATCGGAAGAGCACACGTCTGAACTCCAGTCACCGAATACGATC
>CALBTQ010000669.1 GCA_937967875.1 uncultured Pseudomonadota bacterium | reverse complement strand
GCGACCCCCGAGATCTCCACTCTTTCCCTACACGACGCTCTTCCGATCTCTGGCGATGTGCCAGTCGGCGGGCGATGACGATGACGACGACGATAACGGCGGCGATATCTGGCAACCCGCGCCGGGCACGTCGTGGCAGTGGCAGTTGAGCGGCGCGGTCGACACGTCGTTCGATGTGGCGATGTACGACATTGATCTATTCGACAACGACGCGGCGACGATCCAAGCGCTGCGGGCCGACGGCCGGGTGGTGATCTGCTATTTTTCCGCCGGCAGTTACGAGGATTGGCGCGAGGATGCGGCGGACTTCCCGCAGAGTGCCTTGGGCGCACCGCTGGACGACTGGGAGGGCGAGTGGTGGCTGGACATCACCGATGAAACGGTGCGGCAGATCATGACCGCGCGGCTGGATCTCGCCGCGGCCAAGGGTTGCGACGGCGTGGAGCCCGACAACATGGACGGTTACGCCAACGACAACGGCCTGGGCCTGAGCGCGGATGATCAACTTGACTATAACCGCTTCATCGCCGACCAGGCCCATGCGCGCGGGCTGTCGGTGGGCCTGAAAAACGACGTCGATCAGGTCGAAGAACTGGTCGATCGCTTCGATTGGGCGCTCAATGAGGAGTGCCACGCTTATGACGAATGCGATTTGTACGACGCGTTTATCGAGGCCGGGAAAGCGGTGTTCAACGCGGAGTATGTCGACGATTGGGCTGATGCGACGGCGCTGGCGGAGGAAATCTGCGGCGAGTACCTCGATCTGGACACGATCATCAAGGAATGGGATCTGACCGCGCGTCGGCTCGGTTGCGAATAAAACGCCGCATTGGCGAACGGGCGCCGATCGGTTATCCTGCAGGCGATGAATCCCCTCACGCATTTTTTTGTCGGTTGGGCGACGGCCAACGCCGTGGCGCTGTCGCGACGCGAGCGGGCGCTGGTGGTGCTGGCCGGCGTCGCGCCGGATGTCGACGGGCTGGGCATCGTTGCCGAGGCGCTGACCAAACACACGCAAACGCCGCTGCTGTGGTGGTCGGAGTATCATCACGTATTGGCGCACAACCTGTGGTTCGGACTGGCGCTGGCGGCGATCGCGTTTGCGCTGGCGACGCGGCGGGCGGTCACGGCGGGGCTGGCGCTGCTCGCGTTTCATCTGCATCTGCTGGGCGATCTGATCGGCGCGCGCGGCCCGGACGGCGACCAATGGCCGATTCCCTATCTGTGGCCGTTGCATGGCGACTGGCGCCTGGTCTGGTCGCATCAATGGGCGATCAACGCCTGGCCGAATTTCGTGCTGACGGCCGCGTTGATTTTCCTGACGTTGTTTCTCGCCGCCCGTCGCGGCTATTCACCGCTGGAGTTCATTTCGACCAAGGCCGATGCCAAATTCATCGCGACGCTACGCCGTCGACGGGGATGATCTCGTTGTTGAAGGCAATGAAACCGTAGCCGCCGATGAGCGCTTCCAGGGTCATTCTTGCTTATGCTTGACGAAGGAGCCTTCGTAAAATTCGCGGAAGGCGGTTTGCAGTTCGGCCTCGCTGTTCATCACGATCGGGCCGCGCCAGGCGATCGGCTCGCCCAGCGGTTTGCCGGCGCACAGCAGAAAGCGCACGCCGTCTTCGCCGCTGCCGGCGCGGATCAGGTCGCCCTGATCGAAGACGATCAATTGCGTGTCGCCGACCAGCGCAGAGCATTCTTCGTCGAAGAATCCCTTGCCCTCGATCACATAGGCGAAGGCGTTGTGCCCGTGCGGGACGGCGTGATGGAAGGTGGCGTTGGGCGCGAGCGACACGTCCAGGTACGTCGGCTCGGTGACGATGTCGGTCACCGGACCGCGCCGGCCGTCGACTTCGCCGCAGATGATTTTCACGTGAATGCCGTCGGCCAACTCGACGGCGGGGATCTGCTCGCGCGTGACTTCGCGGTAGCGCGGCGGCATCATCTTTTGCGCGGCGGGCAGGTTGGCCCACAGTTGGAAGCCCCAGAGCAGGCCGTCTTCCAGATCGGAAGAGAACACGTCTGAACTCCAGTCACCGAATACGATCTCGTA
>CALBTQ010000668.1 GCA_937967875.1 uncultured Pseudomonadota bacterium | reverse complement strand
ATCGTATTCGGTGACTGGAGTTCAGACGTGTGCTCTTCCGATCTGCCTGGTGTTCCTGCATGGTTTCACTTTCGTGAACGGTCGGTAACTCCATCCATACTGCATAATGCAGAAAAATGCACGAAGGCAACCTGTGTACGAACGCCTATCCTTGCCGGAGCAATAACCTGTGCTACCATTCATTCATGCCGAATCGAATGCTGAAAATGCCCTCGCCGTTCCCCTCGTTTGTCGCCTTTGCGTCGCAAGCCGCAGAGACCTGCGACTATCGGTTGCCGCCGGAGGAGCAGGCGTTGCTCGCCCCGCGAGCCACGCCCAAACGCGTTCGCGAATTCACGCTCGGGCGCGCGGCGGCTCATCTGGCGTTGCAGCGGTTGCTCGCCGTCGAGCCCGGACCGTTTCTGCAAGGCGAGCGAGGCGAACCGTTATGGCCGACGGGCGTGGTCGGCGCGATTTCCCACTCGCACGATCTGGCTGTCGCCGCTGTGGCCCGGCAGACGGACTGCGCCGGCCTCGGTCTGGATTTGCAGGGTCCCACAACGGTCGATTTGCGCCGCATTGCCCATAAAATTTGCCTGCCCGCGGAACTGGAGTGGAGCGAAGCATACCCCGGATCGACCGCCGACACTCTCAAGTTGATCTTTTCCGCGAAGGAGAGTGTTTTTAAGGCATTGTCCGGCGAACGCTGGTCGTTTCACGATCTGCTGCTGCAACCCGGCACCGAATCCCATACGCTGACCGGCCGCCTGCAACGGGCGCTGCCGCCACACTTCCCGACGGATACCGAAATGACGATCGGCTGGCGCACTGAGGGAACGTATCTCTTGACCTATCTCGTGTTGCCGCTCCGGTAGATCCCAGTGGCGCAGCCCCTGCCGTGCCTGCTACACTAAGCGGCGATCAACCTCACGCGGGAATCGTCGGACCATCGCGTCGAGCGTATTTTAAACCTCGGCACCGTCGGACATGGTGGGAGAGTCATGGCTAAATATCTTAATATTTATCGCATCATTCTGAAGACCTTCGGCTTCAAGCTGCGCCCGCTGGGCACGTTTTTACTGCTGCAGGTGCACCGCGCAATCAACGCGACAACCCGCGCGCTCGACATTGTGTTGTACTCCGAGTTTCAGACGTTGCCGCTGGATCGACCGGTGTTCATCCTGGGCAATCCACGCGGCGGCACGACCTTCATTCACCGCTTTTTGCTCAACACCGATCGCCTGTGCGCCTTCGAATTATGGGAAATGCTCTTTCCGGCGATCACCGCGCGCAAGTTGTTCGGGCGGCTCGTCAACAAGCTCGCGCCGTTGTCGCCGGCGCGCTATCACAGCTCGGACGCGCACGAAACCAGCCTGCGCGACGTGGAAACCGACGACGCCATGGCCTTCTTCCACTTCGTGGACGGCGGTTTTCTCTGGTCGTATTTCCTGGCGTGGGACGATGTTTGGGGCAGCGCGCAGAGCAAATCGTACTTCGAGCTCGACGACGAACCGGAAAAGAAAAAGAACCAACTCTTCGGTTATCTCGAAGGGTGTTGGCGGCGTAACATGGTGGCGAAGAACAAAAGCCGCATCATCGTCAAAAGCAGCATTTTCTCCATGCGCGTGAAGACGCTGCTCAAGCGTTACCCCGATTGTAAAATCATCTACGTGGTGCGCGATCCGTTGGAGACGCTGCCCTCGGGCATGTCGCTGCTGACCGGCGTGCTCGAGCAGTCCTACGACATGTTCAACACCACGCGCAAAGAGGATCTGGCGCGCTACCTGGAAAATCTCTACCAGGGCTCGTGCTACATGTACCGCGCGTTTTACGACCTGAAAAAGCAAGGGGCCATTCCGCCCGAGAATTTCATCGTCGTGCCCTACCCGAAATTGATGAACGACTTCGAAGCCACGATGAAGGAAGTGGTCGAGTTTCTAGAAATAGAACCGACCGCTGAGTTTTACGAGAAGGTCCGGCAGCAGGCCGAAAAGCAAAAAGGCTACAAGAGCAAGCACGCCTACTCGCTGGAGATCGGAAGAGCACACGTCTGAACTCCAGTCACCGAATACGATCT
>CALBTQ010000667.1 GCA_937967875.1 uncultured Pseudomonadota bacterium | reverse complement strand
CACCGAGATCTACACTCTTTCCCTACACGACGCTCTTCCGATCTAGCAACCTGTGGAAATCGATATCGACCAGCAAAAAGCCCAACAGGCGGCTTGGCCCATGACCGCCGCTGCTCACCGGTTCGATGGCTGTGACCAGCGGTTTTCCATTGGACGCAAAATTCGGTTCGATGGTCGTGGATAGCCCGGAAACGGCGGCGATCTCCAAACCGGTGTGGCTGACCGTGTCGGAGGCCAGATCGAAGCCGGCCCAGTGCGCCAAATCCGTGGGCGGTTCCAGATAAAGAATGGGAAAATACGCCTCACGCCGAGCGGCCGGAACCGCATTGCCGTCCTTGTCCGTCTCCCAGATCCGATAGGGTATTCCCGAGCCCGCCCCCGCCGCTTTTTCGAACGCCTCCCGGCGGGATTCCTCTATATACGGCACCCACTTGAGCGCCTCCATGGCGCTGTTACGCACCATTTTACGCGAGAAAAATGCGAATTCCGTATCCGTGACAAACTCGCTGCCCGCAAAAAAGTTGGCCACAGCAGTCAGATTGTTGTCGATCAAACGCAACTCATCGGCCACCTGTTCCAAGTTGGGTTCGGCCAGAAGTTGGAATTGGCTTTTGCGGGTTCGGCTTTCGGCTTCGTAAACCAACAACGTCGCCGCCGCGGTGATCGACAGGCCGATGATCGCCACCAGCAGCGCGTCGGCCAGATGCAACGGCACATTCAGCGGCGCCGGCAAGCGATAGCGCAACATCGAAACGGCAAAGGCGCCCCAAACGATCAGCAACAACAGCACCGTACCGACGATCGGCGCCTCGCGCGTATGTCCCAGCGCCGCGCGCCAGACCGATTCCTCCACATCCATGCCCACGGCGAACAACACCTGGCCGCTGACCGGATCGAACACCGGCGCCAACGCGGAAACGAACGTTCCGAACGCATCGGTTTGCAGGCCGAAAGAGCGCGGCGACCCTTCGTTAAAAACCCGCAGATCCTCCGCGATCGCATGCCGGTAAACGGCCCCTGAATCCGCACGATGCGGATCGTCGGCCGCCAGACTGGTCGGGCCGAAAACCAAATTGCCGTCTTTCCGCGCGAGCGTGTAAATGCCGTGCACCGGCGCGATGCGGCTATAAGCGATCAACTGGCTGCGCAACCGTTCGAAATGGATGCGGCCGTGATCGGCGGCGGTAAACGTCAGCTCCCTGGCGTCCCGTTCGTCGATCATCTGGGCGATCGATACGGCCTGTTGCACCAGTCGCTCGCGCATGCTCCGGTCGACGGTTTCCCCGCGGCGCATCGTTACATAGCGTCCGAGAATAATGATGAAAAACGTCATCAGAATCAGCGCGATCCAGGGACGCCCCTTTTGGCCGAAAACAATCATCTTCTCTCCCGTCTCAACCATGAGAACCGGTTTGCCGGCACGACTCGAACGGGCGGTTTACCCGACACGACAAAAATTCTATCGATATTCATCCATGACAATATCGATATCGGCTCTATCGCAATTGCTTCAACGAATGATTCGGAACGATCTCGAAATAATGGGCCATCTCTAGTATCTCAGCGTTCTTTTTCACTGCACACCGATCCTGAAACGCTGGTTGCAATTATGCAATGCGTCGATCTGCAAGTTTCTTTCATTATCCAAGCGGTGCGGATCGTGTCAAGACTGGGCTGTCCGAAATAACTTGGATTATCCAGTTTTAATTTAAGGGACGCCATACTTAATTATCGGGGGAGTTAAGTAAGGTGTCCCTTACGATTACTCCGCCAGCAGCAGCGCCTCGTAGGGCGCGAGGGTGACGTTCTTCGCCGCTT
>CALBTQ010000666.1 GCA_937967875.1 uncultured Pseudomonadota bacterium | reverse complement strand
CGTATTCGGTGACTGGAGTTCAGACGTGTGCTCTTCCGATCTCACCAGCGCCAGCGCCCAGACGATCGGTCGCGGCGGAATCTGTATATGGAAATCGTCGATCGTCTCCTCGGTCAATTCCACCGTGGCCGATTGTGTCGGATAAAAGTCGCGATGCTGCGCCAGCAATGTCAGGTCATCGCCGACCACCAGATGGTCGAAGGAAAATCGCCCCTGTTCGTCGGTCGTCACCGCCGGGATTCGCGGCCGCTCGACGATGGAAACTTCCGCTCCTGCCAGCATCGAGAACGACCAATCGAAGCGCCAGACCGCACCGCCGGCCGCGGTCGTTTCTATTGAGGAGTGGTGTCCGGATTTGCTTCCGGTTTGGCTCAGCGCTTCATCGATCCGCTCGTCGCCGCTTTCATTTTCTCTGCCGCATGCGATCGGCAACAACATCAGGATAATCAAAATAAGCATCATCGCCCGGTCCACTGCACACCCCTTTCCGGAACATCGGCGGTTCGCCTAAGGTACAAAATCTAAGCAAAGTCAGTCAAGAAAGTTCGCTCCCTCCGGCGAAAAAGCCGGTATAATGCAACCACCAACCAACGGAAAAGCGATCATGAGCGATTATCCCATCACCCAGGCGGTGCGCGCGTTGCGGCAATGCAAAATCGACTTCACGCCCACGCCGTACCCGTACGAGGAACACGGCGGCACCAAGCACGCCTCGCAAATGTTGCACGTACCCGAGCACGTCGTCATCAAGACCCTGGTCATGCAGGACGAAAACAAAAAAACGCTGCTGGTGCTCATGCACGGCGATCGCGAGGTGTCGACCAAGCAACTGGCGCGCGAACTGGGTGTGAAGGCGGTTTCTCCCTGCGAGGAGAAAATCGCCGAACGCCTGACCGGCTACAAGGTCGGCGGCATCAGCCCCTTCGGCGTGCGCACCAAAATGCCCGTGTGCGTCGAAGCGACGATCTTCGAACTCGAGGCGATCCACATCAACGGCGGCAAACGCGGCTTCCTGGTGCGCATCGACCCACGCGACATCGAAAAGGCGATGACCGTCCGGCGCGTCAACGTCGCCATCGAACCATAAGCTTTTCTCCAACCCCGCCTTTCGCTACACTAGCGAAAAATCCCAAAGGATGCGGATGGAATCGGTCAGCGAAATGTTGGCGCGTTACGGCCGCCTGTTGGCGCAGGGCTGGTGGCTGCCGTTCGTGTGCTTTCTCCTCGGCCTGGCATTCTCGTTCGTGCGCCGTCCCCGCTTCACGCGCTGGGCGCTGCCCTTGTTGATCGTCGGACTCGGCGTCGTGTTCGCGCACCTGAAAACGGCGATGTACGACGACGCCTACTATTCCTTTCGCTGCGCGCACAACCTGATCGCGGGCAACGGCCTGGTGTACAACGTCGGCGAGCGTCTGGAGGTCTACACCAACTTTCTCTGGACGATCTGGCTCGCGCTGTGGATGCGTCTGACCGGCCTCAATGCGC
Organism: uncultured Pseudomonadota bacterium; assembly: GCA_937967875.1. GTDB lineage: Bacteria > Lernaellota > Lernaellaia > Lernaellales > Lernaellaceae > CALBTQ01. The sequence continues at coordinate 8,157 of CALBTQ010000666.1, read as the reverse complement.
CGTTCGTTTCCATCGTCTTCACCCTGGCCTGCTTTCTCGCCAATTTGCTGGTCGTGTATCGCCTCGGTTGGTCGTTGAGCGCTACGAACAAAAATCTGCACTATTGGCCACTAGCCGCGATGTTGCTCGCCGTGCAAAATTCCTTCGCTTCCTTCGCGACCACCGGCTTGGAGACGATGGCCGGCAGCCTGCTGGTCAACGTGGGATTGCTCTTTCTGCTGACCGCCGCCACGGCGCGCCGGGTGTTTTGGGCCGGATTCTTTTTCATCCTGGCGACGCTCAACCGCCTCGACCACAGCCTGTTTTATGTCGCCGGCGCATTCGCTCTGCTCTGGATGCACCGCAGCGCGCTGACCGCCCTTTTGCGCGGCCGCTGGACGGACGCCCGCGTGCAAGGGCTCGATCGCTTGCTCGCCTATGCCCTCGCACTAGTGCCGCTGCTGGTCTACCTGGGTTGGAAACTCGCCTACTACGGTTCGCTGCTGCCCAACACCTTTTTCGCCAAGTCGGCGTACATTCCCTATGCCTACCAGGGCTTCCGCTACCTCGCCGCCTTTTACCTGGGCAGCCATTTGTGGGTGGCGCTGCTCTTGATGCTCGTCTGGTTTTTCCGTCCCACCGACGATGAGCGCGTGCGCACGATGAAGACCTTCACCTTCGTTGCCTTTGTGTTGTGGCACGCGTACATTCTCTATGTCGGCGGCGATTACCTCTACGGACGTTTTATGGTCGTGTTCATGCCCCTGGCGCTGCTGGCGGCGGAAAACATGACCTTCACGGGCATCGGGCGTAAACAAGCGATGCGCCTGGCGGCGGCGTTGCTGGCAGCCACCGCCTGCGGCGTACAACTGATCACCCCCGGCGCGGGCGATTGGTGCATGATGGACGAAACCACCCATTCGCCCGACAGCGTGATGAATCTGTACCGGGCGCGCGATCGACACGAACTCCGTTACGCCTGCCTGCTCGACGCCGGATTCGCTCCGAAAATTCTGGTCGACGGCCGCGACGGCTACACGGTCGCTTTGCCGGCCGTCGATCGCTGGGGGCTGACCGACCCGCAACTCGGCCGGCGGCCGCTGACGCAACGCACCTGCCCGGGCCATGAGAAATACGCGTCGCTGGAAGACCTCATTGCGCGCGGCGTGCGCCTGTCGGCCCTGCCGCTGGAGATCTTCACCGAACGGCACCAAGCGGTGAACGATCTGCACCTGCCCTGCGGCGAGATGAAAATGCTCTTTTACGATCGCGCCTGGCTCGCTCGTCTGCAGCAGGCGCTGCCGGAAGTGCGCTACATCGACTTCCCGGCGTTCCTCGACGAATACATCGCGGCCCTGCCCGATAAACTGCCTGCCGAAGTCGAACAGGATCTGCGCGATTTCCGCCGATACTATTTTGCAAGCAACGACGATCCGTCGCGGCTGCAGGTATTGATCGATTATCTGTCCGCGAAAAATGTTTTGACGCCGTCACCGTAACGCATACAATCCGTCCCAAGGGGATAACGCCGACATGCAACAGCCTTTGCAGGAAATGCTGACCATCGCCATAACGTTCTGCCTCCACAATTTGTGGCTGCTGGTCGTACCGGCATTGATCGGCTTTCTCGCCGCCGGCTGGTCGCGTCCGAAACAACGCCGCTGGTTTCATCACCTGCCGACCGTCGTTTTGCTCGTCGCCGGACTGGCGCTGGTCGTGCGCAATACGGCGATTTTCGACGACGCGTATTACTCCTTCCGTTGCGCGCGCAATCTGGCCGACGGTTACGGCCTGGTGTTCAATCCGGGGCAGTATTTCGAAATTTACACCAATTTCCTCTGGACGATCTGGCTGGCGCTTTGCCTCAAGCTCAGCGGCATGAACCTGGAAATTCTCGCCGTTCTCTCCAATTACGCCTGCTGGCTCGCCAACATGATCGTCGTATACAAAATCGGTCTCGCCCTCAACGCCAAGAGCAAGCATTACTTCCCGCTGGCGGTGCTCGTGCTGGCGCTGCAATACTATTTCATGTCCTTCGGCACGTCGGGCCTGGAAACGATGGCCGGCAGTTTGCTGGTGAACCTCGGCGCGTATTTCCTGATTATGGAGCGCACGTACAGTCGCTCGTTCCTGGCCGGATCGTTTTTCATCCTCGCCATGTTCAACCGGATGGATCACGCGCTGTTTTTCCTGTGCGGCACGGCCGCGCTGTTGTGGCGCGACCGTGCATATTGGCCGGCGCTGGTCAAACGCGATTGGAAGCGCGGTTGCACCGGCATGTTTCACCTGCTGACTTTCCTCGCGCCGCTGACGGCTTACGGCATTTATCTGCTTTGGAAGGTGCACTACTACGGCTCGCTTTTCCCCAGTGCGTTTTACACCAAGTCGGCCGCCGCATCGTATTATCACCAGGGCCTGATCTACACGCTGATGTTCTACCTTGGTTCGCATTTTTACTTGCTGTTGCCGCTGTTGTTCTTGTGGCTGACGGCCGGGCTGCGGAAAAAGTCGGAAGAAACTCCGGGCGCCTCCGTGTTTCGCCTGTTCGCCCTCGCAGCCGTGACGGTCTGGCATTTCTATGTGATCCGCGTGGGCGGCGATTACCTGATCGGCCGTTTCTACATCGTGCTGATGCCGTTGATGATTCTCGGCGGCGAGCACTTCATTTTCTCGCAACTGACCAACCGCATGGCCCAGCGGATTCTCGCAGCCCTGGTCGCCGCCACCGCGTTCGGCGTGCCCTTGCTGACCGGCATGGAGGGTGCGTATTGCCAGATGGACGGGCACAACCACTACCAGAAATACATACTGACGATCTGGGAAAACCGCCACAATCACGAACGTACGTTCCCTTGTTTTATCGAACGCAAGCTTTCGCCACTGGTGTTGGCCGACGCGAAATACGGTTACGATTCGGCGCTGCCGATCATCGACCGCTGGGGCATTACCGATCGGCAGTTCAGCCGGCGGCAGGTGACGTATCGCGGCTGCCCCGGCCACGAAAAATATGTTTCGTTGCAGGAACTGGTCGACCGCGGCATTCGTCTGTCGCTGATTCCCACCGAGTTGTTCGACAATCGCTATCAGGAAATCAACGATCTGGTCACGCCCTGCGGGACGATCGACCTGCTGGTGTACGACATCGATTTTGTCGACGATCTACGTGAATATTTATCCGACGTTTCTCTGCCCGACTTCCCCGCGTTCCTCGACGGCTATCTGACCACGTTGACGCAGAAACCGCGCCCCGAAGTGGCCGAGGATTTAAAAAACTTCCAGTTTTATTATTTCAATATCCACCCGGATCCGGCGCGCCTGCAGCCGATTCTCGATTATCTCGCGGAGGGTTCGTCGGCCAGCGCGGTCAACGCCGCTCCCTGAAGCTTGTAGTGCCGCCATTCATCCTTCGGTTGCGCGCCGAGGCGGCGGTAGAAATCGATGGCGGTTTCGTTCCACGTCAGCACGCTCCACTCCAACCGGTTGCCGCCGCGCCGCACGGTTTCGTGCGCCAGATAAGCAAACATCTTTGTGCCGATCGACAATCGGCGATGCGCCGGCTCGACGAACAGGTCTTCGATGTATAAGCCCATACGCCCTTGGAACGTCGAGTAGATCGGAAAGAACAATGCGAAGCCGACCGGCGTTTCGTCTAGATACGCGAAGATCACCTCGGCCCACGAACGTTCGCCGAACAGGTGGTCGGCCAGCGTTTCCTCGGTGGCGACCACCGTCTCCAGCCGCTTTTCGTAGTCCGCCAGCTTGCGGATGAACTCCAGAATCAACCCGGTTTGCGCGGGCTGCGCCGGTCGAATGTCGATGTTCATCGTTTCCCTTCTCTTCAGCGACCGACCAGCGAGTCGTGATAGCGACAGCCGCCGGTGTCCAGAATTTCACGGATCAACCGCGCGGTGGTCGGCCCCACGCCGCGCAATTCGCGCAACCGGTCGCGATAGCCGGCGATCGGTTCGGTCAGTTGCGCCACGGAGTAAGCCGCACCGCGATAGGTCGACTGCCGCCCCTGCGCGGTCAGCATGTAATCGAGGTTCTCCAAAAAAGCGACCACCCGGTCGTTTTCGTCGAGCACGTCGGCGAACAACGAGGCGGGCATGCGCCGCGGCATTTCGAGTTTCTGCGCCGCCAGATTGAATTCCTCGGTGATCGCCGTGTAATACTCGAAGGTCGCCGCGCCCCATTTGTTGCCCGGATAGATGTTCGCGTATTCCAACTCCAACTCGGGCCGCACCTCGCGCAGGCGCGACAAGAAATACTCCTTCTGCCGCCCTTCTTTGAGGGTCATGCCCGAGAAAATCACGAAGCGCACGCCGGCCCTCTTCGCCTGACGCAGCAGGGCGTCCATCGCCGGCAGCGTGTCGGTGATGAACGGGATGACCGGCATGAGAAAAACGCCCGTGGCGATGCCCGCCTCGCGCAGGCGGCGCAACGTGGCCAGGCGCTCCGCAGGCGGCGAGGCATGCGGCTCGAAGCGACGCGCGATTTCGTCATCGACGCCGGAAAAGCTCATGCTGACCACCGCGCGGCTGCGGCGGTTGATTTTTTGCAGCAGATCCACATCGCGCTCGACCAACGACGATTTGGTCAGCACATGCACCGGCAACTCCAGATGCGCCAACAGGTGCAGCACGCGCCGCGTCAGACCGTAGGTTTCCTCCAGCGGCTGATAGCTGTCGCCGACCCCGCCGCCGAGTAAAAAGAAGGATCGTTTCAGCGGCGTACGCCGCCGGCGCGGATCCAACTCCCGCGCAAGCACCTCATCGGCGTTGACCTTGATTTGCACGTCGCGCCCGAAGTCGCCGTCCACGTAGTACGATTCGGCGCGGCCGTCGCAATAGGCGCAATCGTGCGTACAACCGCGATACAGATTCATGCCGTAGCGCGACATGAACCACGAATCGAAACGCTTGCGCTTGATCAACACGCTCTTGGCTTGCAGCTCGCGTATCACCGCCGTTACCCGATTTGTTTGCCGCTCATCATCGTTCATTTCGCCGGTCGACAAAAGATGAAAAACCTCATTGCAGCCGTGGTGCGTCAATGATAGATTTCGCGTCCAGCGACTGAGAATCGACGGGGGCACCATGGATGATCAACTGATGTGGCAGACGTTTATCGAAATCTACACCAATCTGCCGCAACAGGGACCGGGCAACGATGAAAATACGCTCAAAGCACTGGCCAAACTGCCGTTGCCGCCGGCGCCGCACATTCTGGACGTCGGTTGCGGCACTGGTCGTCAGACCCTGCAACTGGCGCACGTGACCGGCGGAACGGTCATCGCTGTCGACAACCTTCAATCCTATCTGTTCGAATTGCAGGCCAAAGCCAAACAGGCCGGGCTCGAAGAACGCGTGGTCGTGCGGCAGGGCGATATGAACAACCTGCCCTTCGCCCGCAACAGCTTCGATCTGATCTGGTCCGAAGGCGCGATTTACATCATGGGCTTCGGCAACGGTCTGCAGAAATGGCGCAAGCTGCTCAAGCCCGGCGGTTGCCTAGCGGTGACGGAAATCTCCTGGCTGCGCGAGGATGCGCCGTTGGAGTGCCACAAGTTCTGGCAACAGGAATATCCGGCCATGGCCACGGTGAAGGAAAATCTGCGCACGATCCGGGAAAGCGGTTACGACTTGATCGATCATTTCACCTTGCCGGAAGATGCCTGGTGGGAACCGTATTATCAGCCGCTGGAAGCGCGGCTGAACATGTTCCGCGAAAAGTACGCGGGCAACGAGGAGCGGTTGCAGGTCGTCGAGATGTCGCAAACCGAGATCGAGCAATTCCGCAAATACAGCGCCTATTACGGTTACGTGTTTTATCTGCTGCGACGGCACTGACACGACGACACACTGACACAACGACCTGTTCAAGACGGAAAAGTTCTCTTACACTTATCCCAATAATTCGATGAGGTCGTTGTATGCCTCTTCCCCTGATCACGCCCCGCATGCAATTACGCCCGCCCACGATCGGCGATTTCGAGGAACTGTACGCCATCATCTGGTCCGATCCGGCCGTCATGCGGTTCGTCTCCGACGGACAAACGCGGACACGCGAACGTGCCTGGGCCGGCTACGAGAAAATGTTGGCGACATATAGTGAGAGCCGCATGGGACCGCTGATGCTCACGGAAACTGCAAGCGGACGCCTGGCGGGCGAATGCGGTGTCATGCCGGCGCCCGGCGCCGATGCGGAGATCGAACTCTTCTACACTCTGGGGAAGGACTTTTGGGGGCGCGGCCTGGCCACCGAAGCCGTCCGGGCCGTTTTGGCCTACGCCATGTCGCCGAGCAAAGACGGCGGCTTGGGTCTCGACCGCCTGATCGGCATCACCTACCCGGACAACATCCCATCGCAACGTGTATTGAGCAAAATCGGCATGAAACGAATGGGACTGACCGACAAGTTCTACAACATCCAAAGCGTCTGGTTCGTCATCGAGCGCTAGACGAATAGCGCGTCACTCCGCATATTGCTTGAACTCGATACGGTTGCGACCGGATTTTTTCGCTTCGTACAACGCCTTGTCGGCCGTGGTGATCACCTGCCCTGCCTCCGCTTTGACGCCCGGCTCCACTGTGGTGACGCCCAGGCTGATCGACACTGTGTCGCCGATCGACGAACCGCGATGCTCGATTTTTTCATCCTGCACGGCCTGCCGCAATTTTTCGGCGATCTCCCGCGCTTGTTGTTCATCGGTCTCCGGCAACACCAACACGAATTCCTCGCCGCCATAGCGGGCCACGAGATCGAGCGAGCGGCGGCTTTGATCGCGTAAAATTTTCCCGACGGCCTTCAGGCAATCGTCACCGGCCAGGTGGCCGTAGGTATCGTTGTATTGTTTGAAAAAGTCGATATCGCCGATGATCAGCGAGCACGGCTGCTTTTCCCGATGCATATGCCCGAGGATGATCGGCAGTTGCTGATCGAAGTAGCGCCGGTTGGAAACCTTGGTCAGACCGTCGCGGAACGAAAGATCGACCAGTTCCTTGTTCATGCGGGCCAGTTCGCCGGTCTGCGACTCGATCGTGCCGATCATGCCGTCGAAAGCGTTGGCCAATTGACCGATTTCGTCCACGCGCTTCAGGTCGATCCGTGCCGCATAATCGCCCTTTTCCTGAATGTATTTCGTGTGCTTCGTCAAATGGGAAATCGGATTGAGCAGCATCCGATCGAGAATGAAAATGATCAGCAGCAAGGTCGCCAAACCGATCAACCAGGAAAACAGAATGGCGAAACGGATCGTCTCGATGCCTTCGCGCGCGATGTCGCGAGGAAAGGACGTGCGAATGATGAACGCATCGTTGCCGTTGATATCCTTGAAAGCGGCATAGATATTCAATAGCTTATTGGACACCTTTTCGAAAGGATTGATTTCCCCGGCGTCGCGCTCCGCCAACACGCGGTCGATTTCGGTTTTGTGCGTCAAATCGTCCACGGGAATAATGCTAAAGTTCACCTGGGTCAGATCGCTGATTTTTTTTATCCCTTCATTGGTCAGCAACCGACCCATGATCAGCAAACCGTACGGTTTGCCCTTGTTGTCGCTGGTCAACACCGGCCGCGCGGCCACCAACATAGGTTCGCCACGGATCATCCAAACTCCGCTGATCACCTTCTCTCCCCACTGAACATCCTTGGAAAAATCCAGATAGAAGGGGCTGGTCGGCGGAATCTGATCGATGGGAAAGTTTTCCAGATCGAGCGGCTGTTCGGTTTTCAGGTCGATCGTTTTCTTGTACACGGAGCGATATTCAAGGTCGTAAAACAACATTGCATTTAAATGAATGCCGGTTAACGAAACATTTCCGAGGTTATTATCAATAAATCCCTGATTTTTGTCGGCGAGAAACTGCACTACGTCATTCCAGGAAGACCAATCGTGGCAAAGCGATTCCAAGTGCTTGATTTCGTTTTGGATTGCCAGAATTGAGCGATCGAGATTCTGCTTGGCCTCCACTTGCTCCAGGGTAATGAAGCTGGGAAAGACGACGAACTGTTGCACTCCTAAAAACAGTGCTTCGAAAATGACGATCGCCACAAAAATCAGAAGGAATGTTTTCTTTTTAATCGACATTATCCGCCCCGTGTTTCAACCAAAGCATAACCATTCCATTTCAAAGATCGGAAGAGCACACGTCTGAACTCCAGTCACCGAATACGATC
>CALBTQ010000665.1 GCA_937967875.1 uncultured Pseudomonadota bacterium | reverse complement strand
ACCACCGAGATCTACACTCTTTCCCTACACGACGCTCTTCCGATCTTCTGATAGGTCAGGTCCTTCACGCAGTTGCTGTCGCCGCCGCCGACGGTATCCAGCTCGGTCACGGTGATCGTGCTGCCCGCCACCGAAACCTCGCCGCCCAGCGTGAAGCCGGCGTTGACGTAGGCGAACAGGTCGCTGATCGACAGCACGCCGTTCTGCCAGGTCACCTCGACGATGTCGGCCGGATTGGCGGTCGGATCGTAAGTGCCGTCATCGCTGCCGGCGATGCACCCGGTCTGATCCGGGTTGGTCAGCGTGACGTCGTCATCGTCGCCGGTATCGTCGTCGCCGGTATCGTCATCATCGTCATCGTCGTCATCGTCATCGTCGTCATCGTCGCCGGTGTCGTCGTCGTCATCGTCATCGTCGCCGCAGGCGAGACCCAAAGAAAGCGTCAGCGCCAGCGCCAGCATGATCAACAGCCATTTGTATTTCATCGTGGATTTTCCTTTCCGTTGCATCCGCAAACAGCCTAAGGAGAATCGCCCGCGAAAGTCAAGCAGAGCGCAGGGATTGCTTTATCGCCGCGAAACGTCGTGCTACACTGCACCCATGCGAAACACTATGTTGCGGTTTTGGTTCGGGATTTTTTGCCTGGTCGCGCTGGCGGCCTGCGGCTCGTCCAAGGCGCCGACGCCCTCGTTCGATTGGCGCGCGGCGGTGACCACCCTCAATTACAACGACGACGACCGCGACGAGGATCGCCGGCTGGCCGCCGTCATGCTCGGCGTGCACCATCAAAGCGAAGCGACCGTCATGCTCATCGAACATCTCGAACGCGATGCGGACCCGAAAGTCCGCGCCGCCTGCGCCTTCGCCCTGGGACGCATCGGCGGCGAGCCGGCGGTCGAGGCGTTGTTCAAATCATTGCCCACGCCATCTTCAATCGTGCGCGGCGAAATCGTGCGCGCGTTGGATGGGCGCATCAATGCCGAACGCGCCACACGCCTGCTGACCTTCGCGGAAAACACCGACGGCGACACCCAGTTGCTGGTCGCACGCGTGTTGGCGGGAGCGGGCTTCGAGAAGGAAGCGAAGAGTCTGAAGGTCGATCCGGTTCGCATGGCGACGGAAAACGAACCGCGCCGGGTGTACGTCGATGCGACGACCGGCGACGACGCCGCGCCGGGCGCCGGCGAGCAGCCGGTCGCGACGATCAAACGGGGATTGGAGCTGCTCGGCCCGGGCGATACCTTATACGTTGCCGGCAAGGCGAAGGAACCGTTGCGCGAGTCGGTCGTCATTCCGGCGCGTCTGTCGGGTTTGCCGCAACAACCCACACGCATTATAGCCTGGCCCGGCAAGCCCCGGCCGGTGATTCAACCCACGCGCGCGTACGATGCATCGACGTTCACGCCCGACGAAAACGGCGGCTATCGCCTGAGTGTCGAGGAAAAAGTGTTCGGCGTCGCGATCGTCCAGGGACAGCAGGTGCTCTCGCTGACCATGCCGGAGTTGGATGACGAGTACGCCGACGGCGTGTTCACCTACGACGAGCAAACCAAGGAGCTTAAGCTGACCGTCAAAGCCGACCGCGGCAAATTCGCCGGCAAGGTGGAAGTCGCCTTCGCGCCCGACGGCATTGTGGTCGAGGGTGCGAACGATGTGCTGATCGACGGTTTCGACGTGCTGTACGCCCCCGACTCGGGGTTGGACGCCGAACACGCCTACCGCGTTTCGTTCATCGACTGTTCGGCGACGCATTGCCTGCGCCACGGCATCTTCACCTATTACGCGCCGCTGGCGACCATCGATTCCTGCCGCGCGGATTATTGCGTCTACCAGGGCATCAGCGTGCGCACCAGTCCGCAGACCGTTATCAGCCGTTGCCGCGCGACGCACAACCGCACGCACGGCATTTTGCTGCTTTACGACACCGACGACGCCGTGGTGCTTGACTGCGAATCGCGATTGAACTTCCGCCAACTGTCCTTCATCCAAGGCTCCGATTTCGGCCGGGTGATCAAATGCCGTTTCGACCAGCCGGCCGCCGAGGTGATCCATTACGAAACCGGCTCCATTCCCGGTTTAATCGTGGAATGACGATGGGCAAGCGTATTGCCGGCAACGTTCTGCTTATCTTTTTACTGGGCGGCATGTTGCTTGCCTCGCGGTTTCTGGTGCTGCTCACCAGTCCGTATGTGTATGACGACGAGGAGATCAAAACCGGTTCGATCGCCTACGCGGTCACGCACGAGCGCGTGCTGCCATTGTGGGATTATCAGCCGGGCGATTACGAGGGCGGCACTTTTCTTTACGGTCTGCTCACCGTGCCGTTCATGAAAGTGTTCGGCGAGACGCGCCTGGCGCTCAAGATGCTGGCGTTGCTTACCGTGCTGCTGACGACCTTCGCGGCCGTGGCGTATGCGCGCCGTTGGGCTGGGTGGCCGGGAGCGGCGACCGTGGCCGTGTTGTTCGTTTTGCCTGCGCCGTACCTGGTGCAAATCGGGCTGATTCCCTGGGGCAACTACGCGGAAAACGCGATGCTGACGATGCTTGCGTTCATCGTCGCCGCGAAAATCCTCACCGCCGAAAAAACGCGCGTGTGGTCGTGGCTCTTGTGGGGCGCGCTGTGTGGTCTGGGTGTGTACGTGCATTACGGCTTTCTGGTCACCGTCGCCTATCTTTTGTTTCTCTGGCTGCTCACCAGGCCCAAGTTGCTGTTTTCCCTTCGCGGCGCCAGCTGGCTGGGCGGATTCGTCACCGGCTTCGGTCCTTGGGTGGCGTACAACGCCACACACCAATGGCGCGGCCTGATGCGCTTCGGGCAGGGCATGGCCGTGCCGTTGGATTTCGAGGAACGCCTGGCTTTGTCCGTCCGCAATTTCTTTCACCTGTGGACGATCGATGTGCCGGCCGGTCTGCATTTCTCTTTTGTTTCGCCGGCCTTCGTTCGCCCGCTTTCGTACGTATATTATCTGCTGCTGCTGGGCCTGATCGTCGCATTGATCGTCTTGCGCCGTCAGGACGCCCGCCGCATCGTTTCTTCCTTGTGGCCGTGGGACGAGCGCCCTAAACCGGACGCTTCGTTCTGGCTGCTGGCGCCGTTGGGCTACGTTGTGTTGTACGCGGTCGTGTTCAGTTTTTCCGATTACGGTTTGTTCGCGCCGAACTGGGGCGTGACGGATCCGGAAAGTCATGCGCACATTTTCGCCGTGTATCCGCTGCTGACGCTGACGGCGGGCATGGCCGTGGGCGCGGCGTGGACCACCTCATGGCGCAAGGCGACGGTCGCGGCGGCGGCGGTATTGGCGTTGTTGGGAGCGGCGGGGATGATCGCGCTGGCCGACCATCCCGCCGAGGCGCGCGAACGCATGCGCGCGCCGGCCTATTCGATGATGGGCTTGTACGCGGAAATGGGTTTCAAGTATTCCAACAATGAGGATGATCTGTTACGCGTCAGCGAACGGATATCCGAAGCCAATCGTTATCATTTGCTGTTTGGCGCCGGGGCGCACCAGGGCGCCGGTGCGGTGAACGATCCGCAGGTGGCGGTGGCCAAGGGCTTCCAGCAACCGGCGCGGCTGCAACCGGCGTTCTGGATGGGCGCGGGGGCCGCATACTACGCCGCTTTGAAGATCCCCATGAAAACCAAAAACTTGGCGCTGGCGAAGATCGAGGAACCGGCCGCCTCGTGGATTTCCTTCGGCGCTTGTCTGGGAAGCTCGTGGGTTGGACTCGATCATCCCGCCTGTCAGGACATCGACGAGCGCGCCGCCGGTTTAATGCTCATCTCCGAGGAGCAGCCGGAGCTGCGCGCACTGATCGAAAGCCGCCTGATCGAAATTCACCAATTGCGGAAATAAACGAAGGCTCAGTCGACCGTGTCGTCGTCCGTCGTATCGTCGTCGATGGTGTCGTCATCTGTCGTGTCATCGTCAGTCGTATCGTCGTCGGTGGTGTCGTCGTCATCGTCGTCGTCGCCGCCGAATCCCTGGTAGGTGACGTTCAGCGTCGCCGGCTCGCTCAGCGCGCCGCACACGTCCTCGACCGCGAACTGCAGCGCATACGTGCCGTCAGCCAGTTGCGGCAACGCGAGTTGCACGTTGGGCAGCGCACAGCCGCTCGCCGCGGGCAGGTGCGCCGACAACGGCCGCCAATTTTGTCCCTCGACCGTCCATAGCGCGACGCCGTAAGCGAGGTTGCAATCCGCGTCCTGCATGGACAGTTGCACCTGCGCCTCGACCCCCGGCGTAACGATCGGCGTGCCGGTTTGCTCGCCGTTGATCACTCCCTGCGCCAGCAGCGTCGGCGCGCTGTTGCCGTTTTCGCAATAGGATTCGCGCACCCAATCGAAAGTCAGCATGCCGCCGTCGGCGTCGGGCACGACCTTCAGCGGCGCATTGCTTTCCAGCGACACCAAATGACCGCTGGTTTCACCGGTTTCGTTCTGCCGGATGAAGCCGATCAGCGCGCCGTCGTCGTTGAGCTTGTGATCGTAGTTGAGCGTGTCGCCGCCGCCGGCGATCAACGTATTGGTTTCCTCGTCCAGATCCCACACGTAAATCTGGTTGTTGGAATTGTAATAGACGCGCCGTCCGTCGGCGCTCCAGCGCGGCTGCGTGCCGTTGGCGATGTAGGTCACCGGCTCGCCGTCAGCCTCGACGATCACCAGCAGGTTATGCCGATAGTTGTTGGCGTACTGTTCCAGGGTAATCGATGCGGCCACCAGCGATCCGTCGGGCGTCCAACGCGGAAAAAAATCGCCTTCCTCGGGCAGGGCGAAGTATTCCTCGGTGTCCTTGAACGGCGGATATTCCACCCAGACCTGGTTCGTGTCGTCCGCGTCGGCGACGACCAGCCCGTCGGCGGTCAGATAGGCCACCCGCGACAGATCGGGCGAGTGCGCGCCGTAACGGGCGATGTCGCTGAACAGCACGCCGCCTTCGCCGGCGACCGCCGCTTCATACAGCAGGCCACTGGTCGGATCGTTGTAGAAAAACTTTCGTCCGTTGGCGGCCAGCAGGGCGTAGCGCGCCTCGACGATCGTGCGCGTGGCGTTGCCGTCGAACTCGCCGATCAGCACCTGCGCGCCCTGGTCGATGAACAGATATTCGTCGGTGTAGCCGGAGGTCTGCAGCTCCAGCATCAGGTCGTTGTTCAGATAGGTGACGTCGTTTTCCTTGATGTCCAGCAGGTACGTGCCCGCGATTCCCTGCCACTTGCCGGAAAAGATCATCTTGGCGTCGATCACCGGCGCGGGCGAATCGTCATCGTCGTCGTCGTCGCCGTTGCCGCCGCGATCGCAATCGACGAGCAGGAGAAACGTCAGCGACAAAAGCAGGAAATACAGCAGCATCATCGTGGGGCGTCGAGACATTTTTCCTCCAGATAAACCTTGCCCGATTGTCGGGGCGTCGCGCGACTCTGTCAAGATTCGCCGCGTTTTTCGCGTGGCGCGGATCAGGGCTCGGGTTTGTCGAGCACGTAATACCGCGGGCGCCGGTCGGCGAACAAATGATTGCGGTCGGTCATTTGTTTGTTCAGCGCGCGCTGCGGATCGATCTCGGCGACGAGAATGTCGTCGGCGTCGTCGGCCAGGCGTTGAAACTCGCCGTTGGGCCTGGCGATCTGACTGCGGCCGGTGAACGTCAGCGGTTTGTCGCGCCGATTCTCCACTCCGCCGCGGTTGGTCGTGATCGCAAAGACCTTGTTTTCCAGGCACCGCGTGATCATCGCATCCTGGCAAAACGGCAAAATCAAATTGGCCGGATGCAGCAGAATTTGCGCCCCCTGCAACGCCAGCGAACGCGCCGCCTCGGGAAACACCCAGTCGAAGCAGATCATCATGCCCACCTTCACGCCGCCGAGGTCGACGACGAAAAAAGGCTGCTCGCCCGGGTCCAGCACGTCCAGCTCGTCCTTGAACAGGTGCACCTTGCGATACACCGCCAGCACCCCGTCGGGCCCGACCAGCGCGGCGGCGTTGTAGATTTTTTCGCCCGCGCGCTCGGGAAAGCCGAAGCAGATGATCGTCCCCGTTTCGCGCGCCAGTTGCTGCAGAAAACGCGCGCTGGGACCGTCGGCCGGCTCGGATAAATCGCGCAGTTCGTCGCGGTTGATGAACACATAGCCGGTGAAGGCCAACTCCGGCAGAACGGCCAGATCGACCCGGGCCCGGCGGATCATCTGCGCGGCGCGTTCCAGGTTGGCCTCGACGCGGCCGAATTCCGGCGTGAGTTGTATGGCGGCGACTTTCATGCCGAGCATGATGACCCGCCCGCCGATCTTGCGCAAGAGCCAGGGCCAGGGATAATCCCGGGACCTATGTTTCACTCATTGCGAGAAGCCTCGGCCGGCGCCGACGCGCGTGGAATAAAGTCATTCTGAGGAGCGTTCCAACGCGACGAAGAAGCTACGAATGCGTACGAGAGATCCTTGCCCATGTGCCACATCTTTGGCAAAGCCAAAGGTGTGTTGGTTCGACCTAGTGAAAAATCGGGCGCCACGGTCTTGTTCCGTAGGAGCATGGCCGTGTTTGAATGTTGACGAACACGGCTTTCAAAACTGTGGGACCGGGGCCGGGATAATCCCAGTCTGGTAACTGCAAATTAATTTAGATCGGAAGAGCACACGTCTGAACTCCAGTCACCGAATACGAT
>CALBTQ010000664.1 GCA_937967875.1 uncultured Pseudomonadota bacterium | reverse complement strand
TCTGTTCTTCTGGTTTGTGTCTATTCTAAGTCCTGATAGAGGTGTATCTTATCGATTTTCTTTTGTTTTTTTTTTTAATGATACGCCTACCTCCGATATCTACACTCTTTCCCTACACGACGCTCTTCCGATCTGATGCCGCCGCCGGAGATATCCAGGTTGAAGCCGCTGACGTTGATCGTCGGATTGCGGATCGTCACGTCCAACGTGCCTTCAGTGTTCACGGCGATGTCCAGATCCATCTGGATGGTCAGGCTGCTCATGGTCATCGTGTAGTTGGCCGTATCCTTGGTGGGGCCGTTTGCCTTATCGAAGAGACTGTAGGTGATCGTGCCCGCGCCCGCGACGTTGGTGGTCGAAGCGGTCAGGTGAATGCCGCCCAACTGCGGCGTCAGCTCGACGTTGACCGGATCGTAGTTGAGGCTGGTCAAGCGGGCGCTGGCCGAAGCGATCTGCGCGCCCCAGACCTCGAGCGTCTCGCTGAACAGCGGATCGGGAATCAGCGACATCAGGGTCGGGCGATATGCCTCGATCATTTCCTCGGCGATCAACTCGATGGAGTTCAACCCCGGTTCGTTGATGCGTGCGGCGATCGCGTTGGTCACTTCCGAGCCGTTGGGCAGGTAGACGCCGGCGTACATCGCCGAGGTCGTCGCCGTGCCCACGTTATCGTAGGAGTCGACCGCTTCGATGATGAAGATGTTCAAGCCCAGATTCAGGCTCGCGGTGTAGTTGAAGTCGCCCGTGCTCTGGTTGTAGAAGCACGGCGTTCCGTTGACGCGCACCACGGTCACTTCGCTGTGCTGGTCGATCGCCGTTCCGGTGATGATCAGCGAAGCGGTTTGCGTGAACAGGCCGCGTTCGGGACTGGTGATCGTGACCACCGGAGGCATGGCCTCGATGACGGTCAGGTTCGCCGTGTCGAACATCGAGGGGTTTTCCACCGCTTTCGCGGTGATCGTGAAACTGCCGGCCACGTGCGGCGTGATTTCCAGACCGTCGATGTCGATGCCGGTCGAAGGCACGGCGGTCAGTTCCACGTCGCCGGGCAGCGGATTGAGGAATTCGTCGACGATCGCCGCTTCGGCGGTCACCGTATCCTCGACCGAAACTTCGTCCGGATCCAACACGAGGTTGACGGTGAACGGCGCGCCCGCGATGACCTCTACTGTGTCGGTGCCCGACACGTTCGTGCCCGCGGCCGTGCCGATGATCGTGATGTTGCCGGCGTAGGTCAGCGTGATGCGGTTGCCGTTGACCGTGGAGCCTTGCGCCGGGTCGGTTGTGTAGAAAACGGGAAATTCGATCGGGTTGTTGTTGCTGTCGTACACCGCGGCGTCGCAGGTGACGTCATCGCCGGCGTCCACTTCGTCGGGCGAGCAGGAAACGTCGACGCGGCTGACCTGTCCCGCGGGGAAGACCACGACGTTGTCGTCGTCGCTGATCGCCTGACCGCCCCATTCGGAGGTCGCGGTGACCGTGTACGTGCCTTCGTTGGCGAAGGTGATCGTGTTGCCGTTGATCGTCACGCCGCCGTCGGGCGAAACCGACAGGATCACGTCGGCCTGGTTGGTCACGTCGTTGTTGTCCGAGTCGTACACCGCCCACGAAGCGGTGGTGTCGCCGCCGACGGGAATGGTGTTGGTCGACAGGGTCAATTCGATGCGCGGCTGACCGGTCAACGTGGTGGAGAAGGTTACCGAATCCTGACCAGTGCGGTCGCCGGAAAATTCCGCGGTGAAGATCAGTTCGTGACCGCCCTCGGCGACGTTGGGAATGTCGCCCCAGGCGCGTCCCAGCTCGGCCGAGTAGGCCAGGTAGTTCGTGACGTTCAGACCGTCCAGTTCCAGGTTGTAGCTGGTGGGCGCCACGAAGCCTTTGCCTTCTTCGGCGAATTGAATTTCCACCGGCACCTGGTAACCGAGAATGGTCTGACCATCCTGGGGCGAGACGATTTCGACCAGCCCTTCGGTGATGTCGTCGTCATCGTCGTCGTCGTCATCGTCGTCATCGTCGTCGGGAGGAACGTAATCGTCGTCGTCGTCCGGCATCGGCGTTCGCTGATCATCCGCGCTGTCGTCGCTGCCGCCGCATCCAGCCAGGGCCATCATGAGAATGAGTAGGATGGCGAACGCTATGTGTAGATATCGAGACATACTTCCACTCCTTTTTGCCCCAAGTAATCGGACCAATTCCTCTCTTTTAGGGTAACGTAACCACGCGGATTTTACAATCGCCATCGTGTATCGAGATCACAGCGCGTGCGTCGAAGAACGGCGAAAAAAAAGTGCGGCAAATTCATGATGGTACACAATTCGCGGAGGGGGAGTGCGTTTTGGGGGCGTATAATTCACAGCGAGGGCGGCTCGTTACGGCGCCGGTGTCGGCGCTTCTTCCTCTTCCGGTTCGGGGGTGAGGACGTTCTCCTCGGTCGGGGTGACGGTCACGCCTACCGGCTGTTCGCTCGGTAACGGCGCCACCCAACCGGCGTCGGTGTCGAAATGGTATTGCCGGTCGCCCAGCTTCAGCGACAGGTCGCGCAGGAATCCCTGTTTGACGGTCAGGTCGCCGTCGACGCACAACCCGGACGCGAGTCCGCTCATCACCTTGACGCCGTTTTCCTCGGGGCTGGGCACCGGCGGCAGGATAAGCTTTTCATTGGCCGTCGTGTCGATGACCAGTTTGTAGCGATCGGAGAACAGCACCTTTTGCACGCCGGCGACCTTGCCCGAAAAGTGATACGTGCCGTCGACGTTGAGCCGCGTCGAGTAGTTGCTCATGCTGTAGAAGTGGGCGAGGGCCAAGGCGATCAACGCGAGGGCGATGATGAACGCGCTCAGACAGCCGATCGAACCGGGGATGGTTTTGCGCGGTGGTTCGACCTCGGGCGCCTCCATCAACGGAACAACGTTGGGCTCAAGTGGTTCGTTCCGGGTCATCGTCGTCCCCCTGTTCGCCTTGCGGTTCGCTGACCGAGGCGGGGATCTTAACCGGCGGCGGCACCTGAACCGTCGTCGGTGCGGTTTCCGGCTTCAGGTCGATCGGCGCGGGGCGCGGCGGCATCTCCTCGACCGGCTCGGCATCGAGGATCGGTCCGACGACCGGCGGCTGCGTCGGGGCCTGGGCGGCGCGTTGCTCTTCCCAGTATTGGCGGATGTACTCCGGATCGCGGATGCCCCGGCCTTTGTGCGCGCACATCAGATCGTAGAGCATCGCGGTGGCCAGCATGGAAATCGGTGCGGTGACGAACACGCCGACGAAACAAACCAGAAAGCCGGCAAAGTTGAACAGCCCGATGATCACCATGAACAGGAAAATTTCCCAGCCGAAGCCTTCGACCAGGGCTTTGGATTTGACGAAGCTCTGCCAGATGTCGCGTTCGCCGTCGACGATGACGTACCAGATGAAGATGTACCAGATGGAAAAGACGATCGCGCCGACGATGCACAACAAAACGCCGCCGAACATGATCAATCCGAACAGCAAATAGGTGGCCAGGGTGATGCCGAACAGTTTGAAGCCGTCGAACAGACCGTTGAGCTCGATCTTTTCGCGGCGCACTACTTTCAGATATTGATACGAGAGGCCGGCCAGCAAGGGCCCGGTGACGATCAACGAGCCCATCGGCACCGCGCTCGCCCCCATGAGAATCAGGAAATAAACCAGGAAGTTGATGAAAACGGCGCTATCGGAAAAGAATACCCCCCAACTGCGCTTGATCAGCTCCACCGCCGGGATGCCGTCGTTGAGATCGAGATCTTCATAGGGGAGGCCCTTGAGTTGCTCGTACATGCCAAACCTCCGTGGATTGGAGCCACCATATCATGTTATTTCGGAACGGGGAAAGTAGTTTTAATGCTTGCCTCCCGCATCGGGAATAGGTAGGCTGGCATAACGTTTCAGCTTGTAGGAAGTACGAAGACAAATCGCGGTTCGTTTGTTGCCTCCCCAAGACGACGCAATTGAGCTATCAGTGCAAGGAGTAAATGGATGCCCGCATTTAAAATACTCTTCGCTCTTTTCATCGTCATTTTTCTCATCGGCTCGGTGATCTACATGTGGCCGGTCATTCAACTGGCCTGGCGCGCGATCAAACGCACGCGACAAAAAAGCGTCGAACTGTTGTCCGAGGATGAAACCGTCCCCGGCAATTATGTGCCCAATTATGAAGAATCGTTAAACCTCGCTTCCGAACCCAAACCGCAACCGCAACAAGAGGCGCCTCAGCCGGAAAAGCAGCCCGAACCGAAGGCCGAGGAATTTGGGGAAACGTTGTTGGACGCTTCGGTCACCCGGCACCTGTACCGGTCGATCGTCGGCGTGCGCCAGAGCGAACCGGTGCTGGTCGAGCGTCGTCCTTACACGGACGTCATGATCGAATATTCCACCTTCCGCTCGAAGATCGACAGCAAGGAATTTATGGTCCTGCAGATCAAAGACCAGCTCAAAGGCTACTTCGAATACACCAAGGGCGAGTTGGGCATTCCGCTGTGCCGCGACAGTGTGACCGCCATGCGCAAAGCCCTGTTGTCGGAAGAGGAAACGTTCGTCCGTCTCGCGCCGTCGGCCGAAAACCGCCTGAAAATGGAAGAACGCATCCGACAGGATCGCTGGAGCAAATCGAAAAACACGCTGCTGCGTTGGTATCAGTTCCAGCCGCTGCGCATGCTGGGGAAAATCGATCAGACGATTTTACGCGTCCCTTGGGAAGAAGACCGACTGATGCACTACAACCAGAACATCGACGCCTATTTCGGTCGCGACGCCAAAGACATATTGTTCATGCTGCGCCTCGACCTGCGCCTGACCATCGACGGGTTGCACGGCGGCTGGCGTTACCTGTTGTATTATCCCTTCGGCCCCCTCGGCCGCTTCCACCTGCGCAACGCGCTCAAGACGATTTAAGCCGCGTCGCCCCCGGCCATCGAAAAGAATCGGCCGAATCGTCCATCTGGTATGCATTGGTTATAATTCTTGAACGAGCCAAAAAATTCCCTTATTAAAGAAACGCCGACTCGCATTATCCGGCACGGAAGGGACTTGTTATGAAACGCGTCTGCTCGATCATGCTGGGGATGCTGCTTTATATTTTTTCGCAGTCCGCTTCGGCCGGCGAGCCGGTGAGTTTGCTCGGCGACCTGCTGGACAATTCGCCCGTGTGCGACGCGAACTACGGCAACCAGATGCCCGCGGGCATGACCCTGCCGGCGTCCTTCGATTGGCGCAACTCGATTCTCCCCGACGATCATCCGCTGGCGAACCTGGGCCGGGCGAATTACATCTCGCCGGCACAGAACCAGAACCGTCCCGCCGTGTGCGGCAGTTGCTGGATCTTCGCACCGCTCAACGCCATCGAGGCGCGCTACGCGATTTTATACGCGTATCCCACGCCGCAACTGAACCTGTCTGAACAAGAAGTGCTCTCGTGCAATCCCAGCAACGGCGACTGCACGGTGGGCAGCGAAAAGGACAGCCACGTCATCACCTACAATTACCTGTTCGACCAGGGCGTCGTGAACGAAACGTGTTTTCCCTATGAGGCCGACGACACGATCACCTGCGACGAGCGCTGCACCACCGCCGACGAGCCGGTCTACAAAAGCAAGTGCTATAAGAAGGTGACCGGCTGGACGTGGGCCAACGGCGAACCGGTCGTCGACGACGAGCTGATCAAAAAAGAAGTGTACCTCAACGGCCCGGTGATCACCGCGGTGCATTCGGGCACGCACTTCGAGGCCGTCGTCGGCTGGGACGACGCGACCGGCAAGTGGATTTTGCAAAACAGCCTGGACGATCCGTCCTGGGAACTTATCGGCTACGGCGTGAACCGCATCGGCTGGGAGACGGTGGCCATCTACCCGGTGGCCGATCCGGCGCACCCGGAGTATTGCCTGGGCTGCCGCGTCGGCGGCGTTTGCTACGAGGACGGCGAACTCAATCCCGCCAACGAATGCCTGCAATGCAACGTGGCCGACACGCGCATCGCCTGGTCTTACGTCGAGGGTTCGTGCAACGACGGCTCGCGCTGCACGATCGACGACGCCTGCCGCTTCGGCGTGTGCGTCGGCACTGCCACGACCTGTGACGACGGCCGCTTCTGCACCGGCGTGGAATCCTGCGACGAGGACGACGGCTGCCGAAAGGGCGAGGATCCTTGCCCCGCCGGCACGCTGTGCAACGAGGACGAGGATGCCTGCGTGCAGGTGTGCGGCGCCGGGGAAACGGCTCGCCAGGCGCTGGTGTACCTGCTGACCCTGATGGGCGGCATCGTGCTGCTCAAGCGCAAGACGAGCTAATCGGATACATGTCGATACGAACCGGCGGTCGCAGGGCCGCCGGTTTTTGTTTAAAAGACGGGCGCGGCCGGCAACCGTCCCGCATTCCGGGCGGCGAGGGCGGCGAGCACCAACTCGCGCTGGTAGGGTTTTAAGGGCGGCAGATCGTCGGCGGTGAAGCGACCCACGGCGTCGACCTCGGCGCTGGGACGAAACTCGCCACCGGTCAAACGCGCCAGGTAAATGACCTCGAAGTGCGGCGCGACCTCCAACGCCACGGCCTTAAGCGGCGCGAGCACCTGGACGCTCAACGTCGTTAGATCGGAAGAGCGTCGTGTAGGGAAAGAGGGTAGATCTCGGTGGGCGGCGGAT
>CALBTQ010000663.1 GCA_937967875.1 uncultured Pseudomonadota bacterium | reverse complement strand
ATGGTTTGATCCAAAGGAATGTTAGGGATTAACGCCTATTCCGATGTCTAAACTTAAAAAGAACCCAATGTAAGAGGCATGATTCTTAATTCCTCCCATGCTTTATCGCGGAATTTTGTATGTACTCAGCGAACCGTCCTTCCGGCAAATCCCCCTCCGCATATCGACTTTTTCTCCGTATGTGGTAACACTGTGGGCGCTCCATGGTGTTTGATCGGGTGAGAAAAGGGGGCTGCACGTGGCGGTCGATACGGAACAACTTTACCAACAATACGGACCGATGGTTCTGCGTCGCTGCCGCACGTTGTTGCGGGACGAAGACCTGGCGCTCGACGCGATGCAGGATACCTTCGTCCAGGTGCTGCGCCGGAGCGAGTTGCTCGACGACGCCGCGCCGTCGGGCCTGTTGTACCGCATCGCCACCAACGTTTGCCTGAACAAGATCCGCTCCCGCAAACGGCATCCGGAAAATCCGGGCGACGATCTGCTCGCACGCATCGCCGACAGCGACGAACCCGAGGCGCAGGCGCTGGTGCGCAGCGCGTTGGATAAGCTGTTCGCGCGCGAACGCGAATCCACGCGGGTGATCGCCGTGCTGCATTTGCTGGACGGTCTGACGCTGGAAGAAACGGCGCAGGAGGTCGGTCTTTCGGTTTCCGGCGTACGCAAACGGTTGCGCTCCCTTCGCAGCAGGCTGATCGAACTGGAAGGAGTCGCATGATGAAAACACCGCCTCGCGTACCGGATTTACTGCTGGAAAAGCTGGCGTTGGGGGAGCTGGATCCGGCGCAGGCCGAACAGGTGCGTCGTCGGCTGGCCGCCGAGCCCGACGGCGAGCAGCGCCTGGCCGCGCTGACCGAATCCAATCGCGAGATTCTCGCCGCGTACCCCGCGCGCAAGACGGCCGCGTCGATCGACGAGCGATTCGCCCGGGCGCAGCGCCCGCGCCGGTCGCTGATCAATCTGCCCGCGCTGGCCACGGCCGCGGCGGCGCTGTTGGTGGTGATCGTCTGGCTGGTCGGCCCCTTCCGCACCACGCCGCTGGACACGCCGGTCGAGCCGGGCATTCCGACCGAGCGCATCAAGGGCGATCCGCAGGTGATCGTCCATCTGAAAAAAGGCGGCAGCATTCGCCAGATTTTCGCGGGCGACGCGCTGACCGCGGGCGACACGCTGCAACTGAGCTACCTCGCCGGCGGCGCTTCTTACGGCGTGATCTTCTCGGTCGACGGGCGCGGCACGGTGACGCTGCACTTCCCGGCGCACCCGGACGATCCGACCGAACTGGCCGAGGGCGCGGCGCATCCGCTGCCGTTCTCCTACGAGCTGGACGACGCGCCGGATTTCGAGCGGTTCATTTTCCTTACCGCCGACGAACCGCTGGACGTGCGCCGGGTGCTGGCCTGGGGCGAGGAACTGGGCGCCGAGCGCGCGAAGGAATTGGCGCTGCCTGAAAACATACAGTCCTTCGAATTGACGATCGATAAAATCGCCGGGGCAAAGGGAAGCAACCAATGAAGCGGTTTGGGATGGATCGGGCATGGCGCGAAAACCGGCAGCTTATTCTGCTGGTGGCGATGTTGATTCTGGTTCTGTTGTTGTTGACCGTGCGCGCCGGGCTGGCCGCGGAAAACGGCGAGGGCCAGTTGCGGCGCTTCGCGTTCATCATCGGGGCCAACGACGGCGGGCCCAAGCGCGTGGAACTGCGTTACGCGCACACCGACGCCGAGGCCTTCGCGCAGGTGCTGCGCGAGCTGGGCGGGGTGAGCGAGCAGGACAGCTTCGTGCTGCTCGAACCCAACCGCAACAACCTGCGCACCAGTTTCAACCAGATGCGCAACCTGCTGACCGAGGCCAAACGCGCCGATCAGCGTATCGAACTGATTTTCTATTACAGCGGCCACTCCGACGACAACGGGCTGCTGCTGGGCAACGAACAGTATCCGTACAGCGAACTGCGGCGCAACATCGAGGCGCTGCCGGCCGACGTGCGCATCGCCGTGCTCGACTCGTGCAGCTCGGGCGCGATGACGCGGCGTAAGGGCGGCCAGCGGCGCTCGGCGTTTCTGGTCGACGAGGCCACGCAGGTCAAGGGCAACGCCTACCTGACCTCGGCCTCGGCCAACGAAGCGGCGCAGGAATCGGACCGCATCGGCGGATCGTTTTTCACGCACTACCTGGTGTCGGGCCTGCGCGGCGCGGCCGACGCCAGCCGCGACGGCCGGGTGACGATCAACGAGGCGTATCATTACGCGTTCCACGAAACGTTGATGCAGACCGAATCGACGCCCGCCGGGCCGCAGCATCCGAACTACGATTTTCAACTGGCCGGCAGCGGCGATCTGGTGATGACCGATCTGCGCGAAACCTCGTCGTTGCTCGTGCTGGCCCCGGCGCTGGACGGCCGCGTGTACATCCGCGACGGGCAGGGGCGCCTGATCGCCGAAATCAACAAACCCGGCGGCCGCGAAATGTCCGTGGCGTTGGAGCCGGGCAATTACAGCGTGACTTACGTGCAGCCGGCGATGTGGCGGCGCGGCAACGTCAGCCTCGGCCGCGGCAAACAGTTCCTGCTGCAGCCGGATCAACTGCAGCGCATCGAGGCCGACCGCACCGTCGCCCGCGGCAATCCGGAACCGCCGTCGGACGAACTCGAGCAGATCCACATGCGCTACGTGGCCTTTTCGCTCGTGCCGGGCGTGTCGACGAACTTCGGCACGCAACCGCCGGTGAAAAACTACGTCGCGGTGAACCTGCTGGTCGACTGGAGCGACTTCCTTTCGGGCTTCGAAATGTCGGGCCTGGGGGCGATCCGCAAGCGGCAGGTGAAGGGCGTGCGTCTGGCCGGTCTGTTCAACTATGCCGGCGAGGACCTGATCGGCGTGCAGATGTCCGGTCTGGTCGACATCGTCGAGCGTGAAATGCGCGGCGCGCAGCTCGGCGGTCTGGTCTCCTACACGGGCAAGGACATCATCGGCTTTCAGGCGGCGGGCCTGACCAGCTTCGATCTGGGCGAGATCAACGGCATGCAGGCGGCCGGGTTGATCAGCTATACGGCGGGCAACGTGGACGGCGTGCAAGGCGCGGGGCTGGCGTCGATCGCGCGGCGCAACGCGAAGGTGCTGCAGGCGTCGGCGGTATTCAACTACACCGGCAACGATTTTTACGGCCTGCAATGGTGCTACGTGGCCAACGTCACGCGCCGCGAGACGGTGGGCGTGCAGTGGGCCTACGTGCTCAACTATTCGCAATCGATGCTCGGCCTGCAAACCGGCCTGCTCAACATCGTCCCCAAAGACATGACCGGTCTGCAGTTGGGCCTGATCAACTACTCCAGCCTGCTCAAGGGCCTGAATTTCGGTCTGGTCAACATTTCCAAAGAAGTGCGCGGCGAATCGATCGGCCTGTTCAGCTACGCGGGCAACGGCATGCTTGCTCCGACGATCTGGCTCAGCGACGGCTCGCTGATCAACGCCGGTCTGAAGATGGGCAGCAAGCACATCTACGGCCTCTACGGCCTGGGCGTGCACCCGATCGAGGACGAACAATGGCTCGCGCCGCTGGTGGGCCTGGGCGGTCACCTCGACCTGTCGCCGCACTGGTACCTGGATTCGGACATCTCGCTGCACGGCCTGCTGGAAGATTATTGGAAGGGCAACGAACTGGATATGATCGCCAAGTGGCGCGTGCTGGCCGGGTACCGCTTCAACGACACGGTCAGCGTCTACGCCGGTCCGACGCTCAACATGATGGTCTCGACGATCCGGCGGGAAGCGGGCATCTTCGGCTCGAACATCGCCGAAGACACCTGGGAAGACAAAAACGACGACTACGAGGAATACGACGGCGGCTGGTGGGCCATCTACCCCGGCTTCGTCCTGGGTGTGCAGTTCGAACCGCACATCGGCAAGCTCAATTCGCGCTGAGCGCCATACACACCGAACCGAAAAACGGGGACATGATTAAAAAGGAAGGCCGCGCTTCGCGCGACGGTAATGGAATCCTGGATCCCCGGGTCAAGCCCGAGGATGACGGAAAGGTTTGTCATGCCCGCGCAGGCGGGCCTGTCCGCCGTAGTTTCAACGAAGGCGGGCATCCAGGACCAGCCGATACCTTTCCTGACCTTTCGGAGAACGAAAACACCGATACACCTCACTTTGTTCGGTGAATCAGTGCCACCCGCCGTGGCATCCTGGTCGGTGGCACTGATCCACGAGCGAGCAACGCGAGCAAGTTTATCAGTGTTCATGGCAAACACCGATAAGCCTCACTTCGTTCGGCGTATCAGTGAAACTATGAAGCAAGTCTCCTCTCAGGTATAAACGGGATCATCAAGTCACCGATTTTTCCATGTTGAAGACAATCAGGCGCTATCGGTGAAGATTCTCCGGGATAATCTCTTCCGGAAAATTCAGCAGCCCTTTGTTCGCCGGCCGGTAGGACGCGCCGTCCAGACGCAGCACGCCGAAGCCGTCGGCGGCGAAGTAGGTGCGGTCCTTGAAACGCGCGAAGGCCGTCACGCTGGCGGGGAAGGGGATGGTCAGCCACGACGGCGAACGACCGCCCAATCGTTGCAGCACGCCCACGCCGTCGGCCGCGACCAGCAGCGGTTCGCCCGGCAGCACGGCCCGCGCGAAAACACGCGGCCGCGGCAGCGGTACTTTGCTGAAGGATTGACCGTCGGCGGTGCGGTACACGCCCTCGTTTTCCACCGCCACGTACAGCGCGTTTTCCTCGCGCGAAAAGGCCAGCGCGGCGATCAGTTTCGCGCCGGGAAAATCGATCAATTCACAACGGCCCGCGCGATTGCAGCGCCCGACGCCCCGGCCTTCGGTGCCGAAAAACAGCGGCCGATCACCGAAGGACGTCAGCGCCAGCGCGGTAACGTTCGCGCCGCTCCACCAGCGCTCGGGCTCGCCCCGCTGCCGGCGATACAGGCTCGCGCCCGCGCCGATGTACAGGTATGGTCCGTCGATCGCCAGCGCGCGCACCATGTCCTTTTGCCCACCGGGGAAGACGTACGCTTTTGACCAGCGCGTGTCGCGCCCGCGGTAAATCTCGCCGGTGAACGTCCCGGCGAACGCCCGGCAGCCTTGCACGGCCAGCGACAGCACGTCGATTTCGCCCTTGAGCGACGGATACCACGCGCGCCCGTTGCGCGTGTAATAAACGCCCATGTGCCAGCCGCCCGCGTACAGCATGCCCTTGTCGGTGACCAGGCTGGTGATGCGCCCGGTGTAGGGGCCGCCGGCGGTCAGGTCGTCGGGCAGCGACGGCGGCAACGGCACGGGCGGGCGTGCGCCCGGCGGCGCGGGTTCGTTTTTCGCGCACGCCAACGCGAGCAGGCACAGCACAAAAATGGCGAATCGTTTCAGCATCCGTGACCTTCGGTTGCTAAAAGGATAAAGGATATCGGGACGCAACGAAAGCGGCCGATCGCCGATTCAAGGTTTATCGTGAATCGTCCGAAAAGATGACAAACCGACGGGCCTACGCCGGAAAGGATACGTTGCGCATGAAAATGAGAAACACCATCGGTTTGATCTTGTTGGTGACCGCCGCCGTCGCGTTGGGTTGCGCCGCCGACGATTACACGTCGCTCGCCGGCCACTACGGCGACGATCTGCAGGCCGCCCTGCAAAATACGCTGGACGCCTACCACGGCCCGGGCGCCGTGCTGGCCGTCAACTTCAACGACGGTTCGACCTGGATCGGTTCCGCCGGCGTCGCGCAATTGCCCGATGAATCGCTGAGCGCGGCGTATCATTTCCGCATGGGCAGCGTCACCAAAACCTTCACCGGCGAGGCCGTGCTGCTGTTGGCGCAAAACGGCGCGCTGACCCTCGACGATACGCTCGACATGTGGCTGGGGCAGTTGGTTCCCGACGGCGAGGGCATCACCGTCCACAATCTGCTGGATCACACCAGCGGCCTGTTCGACTTCACCTGGAGCGAGGACTACCTCGATAAAATTTTGGAAAATCCGACCGGCGTGTGGCTGCCCGAAGAGCTCGTCGCCATCGCCAACGAAAACGGGCCCATCGCCGCGCCCGGTGAAGCGGCCGTGTACTGCAACACCAACTATGTGCTGCTCGGGTTGATCATCGAGGCCGCCTCCGGTCAAAAGGCCGAAGCATTTATTGCCGAAAACCTGCTGGAGCCCCTGGCGCTCACCGAGACGAGCTTCCCCACCACTGCTGAAATTCCCGCGCCCTACACGCACGGCTATCTCGACGTGAACGGCGACGGCCTGTTCACCGCCGACGAGGATTACTCCGCGCAGCATCCGAGCGCGATCTGGACCGCCGGGGCGATGATTTCCACGCCCGCCGACCTGCTGGTGTGGCTCGCCGAACTCAACGACTCGACGCTGTTGGACGAACGATTCCAGGCCGAGCGCCTGAACTTCGCGCGGCAGGTCGACGGCTTCCCGGCGGGTTATTTCGGTCTGGGGATCGTCAAGCTCGACGGCGGCGTCGGCCACACCGGCGCGCTGATGGGCTACCAGACGGTGATCCTGCGCTACCGCGACGCCGACTTCGTCGTTTACGGCAACGGCTACCTGACCAGCGAGGGTGTGAACATCACCAACAAAATCTACCAAGCCGCCGTCGAGGTCGTGTACCCCGGCAGCGACGTGGAGATCTAGCGCGGTCGATAGACGCTTTCCGCTCCATTTTGCGCCGGCCGAGATAATGGACCGGGAGCTATGGACTTGCCCATCCGGGTATGGTTGTGTTTGCCGTCATTCCGAATTCGAAATTCCGAAATCCGGATTATCAACAACCACATCCATCGTCATCATCATCGTCGTCATTGTCGTCGTCGATTGCGTCGTCGTCTGTTGCGTCGTCATCTGTTGCATCGTCATCGATCGTGTCATCGTCCACTGTATCATCGTCGACCGTGTCGTCGTCCGTTTCCTCCAGCCCGCAGACTTCCGGGGCGGCGGCTTGGGCGAACCACTCGCCGGCCGACAGGTCGCTCCAGTTGACGTAATCGAATGCGGCATCCGGATCGCCGTAACAATTCGGGCAATGCAGCAGCGTGTACACGCCCTGGATGCTTTCGACCACATCGTCCTCGCCGACGGTCGCCGTCGCGCCTTCAGTGAACAGCGCGTAATAGGTCGTCGTGGTTTTGTCGTCGCTCATCAGGGCGATGTCGCGCTCGTTGTGGTACGCCTCGCCGGTCAGGTGATGGTTGTACAACTCCGCCGGCAGATCGACCGCTGCAACCAGGCGCCCCTTTTCCTCGCCGGTCAAGGCGATGCGCACGTTTTCATACGCGGCGCCTGTCGGCGGCACGAGGCGGCTGACGTAACAGGCGGCGAATCGATAGCCGTGCAGCGGCGTGTCGGTGTCGCAGGCGTCGCCGATGCCGTCGGAGTCCTCGTCCGTCTGGCCGGGATTGTAGAAAAAGCCGCAGTTGTCCTCGGAGTTGCCGATGTTGTCCCGGTCGCGATCGTCGCAGGCCGGCACGCCGGGCAGAAACATCATCACCGTGGCGACGAACAGCGCCAGCAGCGGCAGACTGAACCGCAATCGTTTGTCGTTCGTCATGGTTTTACCTCCGCTCATCAGCATCCGCAGCCGTCGTTTTTATCGTCGTCGTCGTCGCCCTGCTCGTCGTCGTCGAGAATCGAATCGTCGTCGCCGCTCTCGTCGTCGTCGGCCGCGTCATCGTCGATTGCGTCGTCGTCGGCCGTGTCATCGTCGGCCGTGTCGTCGTCATCGATCGTATCGTCGTCGAGTTCGCCTTCGCCGCCGAAGTACGGATCGGTGCCCGCATCCAGGCGGCAGAATTCCGGCGGCATGATGTCGGCGGTCCATTCGTCCGACCACACGCGCTCCCAGTACTCCCAATCCTCGTCGTACGGATACGTGCAGTCTTCGCACTTGAGCATCATGAACGTGCCCTTAAACTGCTCGATGACATGGTCTTCGTTGACGATCGAAGCCGTGCCTTCCACGAACGTGCCGGTGTTGATCGTCACCCCCCAATAGGCGCCCATGAACCAGATGTCGCGCTCGTTGTGCTGGCCCGGACCGGTTTCGATCGTGTCGCCCATCATGTCCGGCCAGCGCATCTTGACGGCGAACCGGCCCGTGCCGTCCGGGGTCAACGTGGTCTCGATGTCCTCCCAGCCCGGCCCGTTCATCCGTTCCCAATTGCTGCGGTAGCACACGCCGAGTAAATTCCCGTGCAGCGGCGTCTGCGCGTCGCAGGCGTCGCCGATCAGATCGGTGTCCTCGTCGCCTTGCTGCGGATTATAAAGTTCCGGGCAATTGTCTTCCTCGTCGGTGATGTCGTCCCAATCCATGTCGTCGCAAACCTGCGCTCCCAACAGAATCAACAGCATTCCGACGGCGAACAGCAACACGGACCCGTACCGTTTCCCCAATACGATAACCTTGTACATGTTGACTCCTCCCACTTCAGATCGTCATATTAGAATACACGTTCCATCACGCCCCGCAACTACCGGCCCGGCCGGCGGTAGTGCTGGACTCGAAATAATAAGTTACTAATTCATAGGGGAATTCCAGGAATATTATTTTTCAAGACGTGGGTAATAATCTAAATTTCTGCCAAGTGTTCCCCATGTCCTGAACCTATTTGGTTACCTATGTCCTGATTGCTTCACGGCATTCCGCATAAAAATACGGAGCGGGACGTCACGACGACGCCCCGCCCCCTCGGCGTGGTTAGCGACGGCCGGGATAGGTCATGGTCGGGTCGCCGAGTACCGTGAAGCCGAAGAAATTTTTCAAATACACTCCGCGCGGATAGGGCAGTTTCCAGAACGTGTCGATGTACGTCTCGCGCGATTCGTCGATCGCCTGCGCCAGCGGCAGGCCCTGCACGACGGTCTTGTTCATCGCCGTCATGAAAATCAGGCTGCCGCCGCCCAATGCGTGCGGATACGTTTCGCCGAGCGAGCCGACGAACGACACCGCGTTGTTTTTCATGATCTCCTCGCCGATGTTCGCGCCGTAGTCGGGGTACAACTGCAGGCAGGCCGAGCTGAAGAACATCGTCGGCTTGCGCGACTTGAGATACTGCATGCTGTAGGTGGTGATGAAACTGCCGTGGCTGAGCGTCGAGGCGCTGGAGCTGCTGCCGTGCGACATCCAGAAGACGAAGCCGTAATCGTCGTTGGACAACTCGTCGAGATCGGAAGAGCGTCGTGTAGGGAAAGAGTGTAGATCTCGGTG
>CALBTQ010000662.1 GCA_937967875.1 uncultured Pseudomonadota bacterium | reverse complement strand
CCACCGAGATCTACACTCTTTCCCTACACGACGCTCTTCCGATCTGGTGGCGATCGTTGGGAAGGTCAGACGATCAGCGAATGGGAACTGCTCGACATGGAGCGCGAAGCGTTCATGAGCTTGCTGGGCGAGGAAAAGACCAAAGCCCGCATCGCCTTCATGCTCCAGAACAACAAGCCGCTGCGTAACTAAGCCTTACAGGAGGATATAGAGATGAGAGAAGTTGTCATTGTTTCCGCTTGCCGGACTGCTGTGGGCAAGGCCAAGCGGGGCAGCTTGATTCATACGCGGCCTGACGACATGGCGGGCGTGGTTCTTGCCGAGGCGATTAAACGCGCCGGCATCGATCCGCTCGAAGTCCAGGACGTGATCATGGGTTGCGCGATGCCGGAAGGCGAGCAGGGCATGAACGTGGCGCGCCAGGCGGTTCATTGCGCCGACCTGCCGGACGAAATCCCGGCCATCACCATCAACCGGTACTGCTGCTCGGGCATGCAGTCGATGTGGATGCTCCATTGCGACATCGCTTCGGGCATGATCGACTGCGGCGTGGCCGGCGGCACCGAGAGCATGACCATGATTCCGATGGGCGGCAACAAAATCGTGCCGAACATCCGCATGGCCGAAAAGTATCACAAAGCCTATGTCGGCATGGGCCAGACTGCGGAAAACGTCGCCAAGAAATACGGCGTCAACCGCGAAGATCAGGACGCATTCGGCCTCGAGTCGAACCTGAAAGCGGCCAAAGCCGTTGCCGACGGCGTCTTCAAGTCGCAGATCGTGCCGCTGCCGGCGAAAATTTACGACGGCAAGGGCAAGAAAAAAGAGTTCGTTTTTGAAGTCGACGAAGGCCCCCGCGGCGATTCGACCCTTAAGGGTCTGCAGGGCTTGAAGCCCGCCTTCGCCAACCCGAAGTCCACATATCCCGGGACCGAAGGCATGGGCTCCGTCACCGCCGGCAACGCCTCGCAGATGAGCGACGGCGCTTCCGCGTTGGTGCTGATGACCAAGGAAAAGGCCGACGCCAAGGGCATCAAGCCGATGGCGAAGATGCTCGGCTATCGTGTGGTTGCGTTCGATCCCGATTACATGGGCATCGGACCGGCGTTGGCCATTCCCGCCTTGATGGAAACGGTCAACAAGCTGCGCAAGGCCGCCGGCGAAGCCGAGTTGTCGTACGACGACATCGGCGTCTTCGAAGTCAACGAAGCCTTCGCCAGCCAGGCCATCTACTGCTGCCGCGAACTCGGCCTCGAAAACGACCCGCGCGTGAACCCCACCGGCGGCGCGATCGCCCTGGGCCACCCGCTGGGCTGCACCGGCGCCAAACTGTCCACGCAGATCATCTACTACATGATCGAGAACAACCTGAAATACGGTATCGTCTCGATGTGTATCGGTGGCGGCATGGGCGCGGCCGGTCTGTTCGAGAACCTGCAGTACAAAGGCTGATGCAATAGCCGATCCGCAAGGCCGGAGCCGTAAGGCTCCGGCCTTTTTTTTTCGCGCGATTCCGCTACACTGCCGCCTATGAAAAATCGGCCGCTCGTCACCCACCGCGACCTGATGGATTTCGCCCGGACCCTCGGCCCGGACGAGTATGCCAATCGTCTCAATTATTTTCGCATCAT
The DNA here is from genome assembly GCA_937967875.1 of uncultured Pseudomonadota bacterium. Lineage (GTDB taxonomy): Bacteria > Lernaellota > Lernaellaia > Lernaellales > Lernaellaceae > CALBTQ01. Next base: position 7,591 of record CALBTQ010000662.1, on the reverse strand, counting down.
GGAATACCCGCTGGCGCTCAACATGCTCGAGCTGGAGCCGGGGCTGGACGTGCTCGAAGTCGGTGCGGGTTTCATTTCGTTGCCGCCGGTGTGGATGGCCGCGAGCGAACGATGCAACGTCACCGCGGTGGATCGCAAAGCGCTGACGAGCGAGGCGATCGAATACGTCAACGGCTTGTTGGCGCGCATCAACACGCCGATCGAGCGGCTCAAGCTCGTGTCGGCCGATGCGCAGAAGCTGCCCTTCGCCGACGATTCCTTCGATCGCGTTGTGGCCATCAGCGCGCTGGAGCACCTGGATCCGTTCACCGACGCCCAGGTCATGCGCGAATTGGGGCGGGTGCTCAAACCGGGCGGTCTGCTGGTGTTTTCGGTGCCCTTCAACCTGGGCCGGCACGTGGAAATCGAAACCTGGGGCGGCGAGGAGTACGAGCAGCGCCATTACACCGACGCCACTTTGCGCGAACGGATGATTCACCCCAGCGGCTTGCATTTCGTGCAGGGCATCGCTTTCGGCGAGATCGATCCGCAGATCGGCTTCGATTACATCAAGGCCGACGCGGAGGAAAGACGCCGCCTGGCCGAAACGGCCGCCGCGCAAACGGATAAATACTGGCGCGAATATTACCGGGTTGAAAACGACGATCAGTTCGTCGTGCATCGCGAATCTCTCGATCAATGGGTGCTCGAGGCCAGCGGTTTGATCGCCGTCAAACTGCAAAAGCTCGACGAACCGTTGCCGACCGGCTATTTCTTGTACGATCCGCTCAAGAGTTGGCTGGCCAACGACAAGCTCACGCGCAACGAAAAGAATTCGCCTTACTGGCTGACCATCGACCGGGTGCGCGTCGAGAACTTCATCGAGGCGCTCGCCGACACCTTCGACTCGGGCGAGTTCATGCGGGTGGTGATCGAGTTCACTTGCCACGGCGAGGTGGTCGATCCCGCGTTTCGCATTCTCATTCACGATCAATCCGACAAGATCGTCGCCGGTTTGCATCTGGCGCGCAGCGATATGAAATTGGGCTCGCTGACCGGCGGCCATCGGCTGGCCGTGCGTTTCGGCATGCTCAATCTGGCGCACGGCACCTACTACATTACCGTCGGTGCATGGGATCGCGACCGGCCCGATCCGATCCCGCCGGTGGCCTATGACCTGCATTACAAACGATATAAAATCGACGTGCACGAGTTGAAAAAGGGCATGGCCGGCGTGGCTTATCTGCCTTATGACATTCAATGGGCGAAGCCGAAAGAAAACGAGTGAACGTAACTGGAAAAAGCGCTGAAAATCCAAAGAATACAGCGGATTTACGCTTTACCGCCGCCGGGGAATCGCGTAAAATCATACGATTATGAGAAAGCGTATCCTCATCGTGACTTGTGAGCTGCTGCCCGTGCCGGGACAACCGGTGCGCGGAGGCGGTTTGCGTGTGTGGGGCTTGGGCGAGGGGCTGCGGGCGCACGGCCACGAAGTCATGTACGCGCTGCCCAAGGCGTCGGTAACCGACGATGTCAAGCTGCCCGACGCGCTGAAACATTATCTGTATGTGCCCGAAGGACTCAACGAGCTCATCCTCGAGGTAATGCCCGATTTGCTGATCGTCGAGCAATGGGGCGTGGCCACGTTCATCGACGATCTGAAGATCCCGCTGATCATCGATCTGCACGGGCCGCTCTCGTTGGAAAACGCGTTCAAGCAGAGCGCCAATTTTCTTTCCGATGCGCTGACTAAAATCGACGCACTCGGCAAGGCCGATTTGTTGGTTTGCCCGGGCCAGTATCAGCGCAACTATTTTCTCACCTGGTTTTTGATGGCCGGCGCCGACCCGCTGCACGCGCCGATCGAGGTTGTGCCGGTTTCGCTTGATAAAAACCTGCCCGCGCACGAGTGGCCCGCCGCGCCGCGCTTCGTTTTCGGCGGCGTCACCTGGCCGTGGATCGATCCGTTCCCCGGCCTGGAAATGCTTGCCGAGCGCGTGGCCAAGGAAAAGGACGCGTCGCTGGAATTGTTCGTCGGCGCGCCCAAGCAACGCTTCGATCACGCGTTGGATACGATCAATGTCGGCATCTTTCGCGATTACCGCGAGCGGCTGAAGGGCTACGCGAATACGCAGGTGCGCGAACTGATTCCCCGCGACGAACTGCTGGCCGCCTACGCGCGCGCCTCGGTCGCCTACGATCTGTACCAGCCCAATTCCGAGCGTCAGTTGGCCTTCACCACGCGCACGATCGAGTACCTGTGGTGCGGCCTGCCGGTGATCTACGGCGATTACGGCGAACTGGCCAAGCCGATCCGCGATTACGACGCCGGTTGGGTCGTCGCGCCCGACGACGAAAAAGCGATCGCCGCGGCGCTCGACGAAATCTTTGGCGATGCGCAAGCAGTGCGGCGCAAAGGCGAAAACGCGCAGCGTTTGGCGCGCGAGCAATACACGTGGGAGCAGGCGATTAAACCGCTGCTGGCGTTCGTCGCCAATCCGGTGATTCGCGAAAAGAAAAGCTCGGTGCTCTCGGGCTTCCGCAATTACTTCCGCAAAGAAAGCCTGGCGCTGATCAACCAGGCCAAAGACGAAATCGAAAAACTCAACAGCGAGTTGCGCCAGGCCATCGCCCGCGGCGACGGGGAACGGCGCGAACGCGACAAGAAAATCGACGAGCTATCCGAGGAAATCAAAGACCTCACGCGCCAGAACGATCAGGAACTGCGCAAACAGGCCGAACAAAACCGGCGGGAGCTGGAAGGCAAGGAAAACGACCTGCGGCGCATGCAGGAAAAAATCGACTACGAAATCAAGGCGCGCGACGAGGAAATCAAACGCCTGCACACCGAACGACAGCTCGCCGAGCAAAAGGCGCTCGAAGAAATCAAGCGCCTGACGCAGGATCGCGAAAAGCTGCGCGAAACCCTCAGCGCCGACCTCAAGTCCGTCACCGAAAAGAAGGACGAGGAGCTCAAGGATCTCAAGCGCGAGCGCGAGAAGGAGCGCGACCGTCTGCAGGCGCGCGTCGATCAGTTGGTCGCCGAGTCGGAGGATGAGAAGAAAAAATCCTCCGACGAGATCAAGACGCTCAATCGCGAAAAAGAGCAATTGCGCGAAACGCTTTCGGCGCAGATGAAAGCGGCTGTCGAGAAAAAGGACGACGAGCAGCGCCTGGCCAAGGAAGAGAGCGTCAAGGAACGCGATCGTCTCCAGGCGCGCGTCGACCAGTTGATCGCCGAGTTGGAGGACGAGAAGAAAAAGACCTCCGACGAGATCAAGACACTCAACCGCGAAAAAGAGCAACTGCGCGAAACGCTCTCAGCCGAAATGCGCCGTGCTGTCGAGAAAAAAGACGAGGAGTTCAAGGAACTCAAAAAGGAACAGCAGACCGAGCGCGACAAACTGCAAACGCGCATCGACGAACTCACGCGCCTGCTCGACGAGGAAAAGAAAAGCGCCTCCGAGGAAATCAAAACGCTCAACCGCGAGAAGGAAACGACGCGGCGCGAGCACGAGGAGCAGGTGCGGCTGCTCGTCGAAAAGCATGAGCACGAGCGGGAGAAGGCCACGGCCAAAGCCGAAACGGCGACCAAGGAACAACAAACGAATTATCAGCGCGAACTGGACACCCGCGCCGCCGCCGAGCGCGAGTTGAATCAGGAATTGCGGTTGCTCAAGCAAAAGTTCGAAGCTGCGCAAACGTCGCATCAAGACGTGCTCGACAAGCTGCGCGAAAAACACGAGGCTGCGCTCAAAGAGGCGCAGGCCGAAACGCGCACGCAATTGACCAGGCGCGACGAACGCATCGAAACCCTGGCCGCCGCCGCCGACGAGGCGCGCGAAAAGCTGCGCGAAGTGCAATCCGCGCAGGACGACAAGCTCGCCGCGATGGCCGTGCAGGTCGACGAGGCGCGCGAGGAAATGCGCAAGCAGGTCGCCCAACGCGACGAGGAACTGGTCGAAGCTCGTCGCGCGCTCGCCGACGAATCCGAGAAAAACGAATCGCAGTTGGCGCAAATGCGCGATCTGTTGTCGCAACGGCAGACAGAGCTCGCCGACCAACAGCGCGACAAGGAAAAACTCGCCGCCGAATTGGCGCGCTTGGAAAATCAGATCGGCGACAAACTCGCCGCGCTCGACGCCCTCATCGGCGAGAAGGAGCAATACATCGTTCAGGCCGAGCGCCGCCTGGGTGAAATGGCCGACAAGACCGCCAAGCAAGCGCAGCGCAATACGCATCTGGAGCGGCAGTTGCAGCAAGCGCAGATCGATCTGGGCCGCACTACCCAGGCGCTGGCCGATCGCGTCGCCCAGGCCGACCTGCTCTTGGGCGACCTCGATAAAATGCGCCCGGCGTTGCGCGACCTCGAAGGCGAAGTCGATTCCCTGCGCAAGCAGACATCGCTGCAGCAGCGTCTGCTCGCCGATTTCGAAACCGACGAAAACTTGAAAGCCAAGCGCCGCCGCGGCAAACGTTCGTACCGCTGGCTGGTGCAGCTACCCCGCCTGGCCTATCTGTTCACCGTGAATCTGGCGACCAACGCCTACATCGAGAAGTGGCAGCACCGGACGGGCAAAAAAATATTTCCGGGGACGTAGATGAACATTCTGATGCTCCATCCGCACGACATCTACTCCAATTCGGAGCCGTGGACCGTGCGCGTCACGTACCTGGCCTCCGAGTTCGTCAAACGCGGCCACAACGTGCGGCTGATTTATCATTTGCTCGATCCGCGCACCGACCTCGAAGAGGCCACCGCGCGGCAGGAATATCCGTTCACGACCATCCCCGTGCATCGCTACCAGTTCGCGCTGGTCGCCAAGATGCGCAGCACCGCCCAGTTCGCCGAATGGGCCGACGTCATCCATTTTCAGAAATGTTTTCCGCAGGTGAGCGTGCCGGCGATCTGGGCTGCGTACCGCCTAGGCAAGCCGGTGCACTACGACTGGGATGACTGGGAATACGGCATCTACAATTACAATCCGATGAACAAGGTTGTCGGCTGGTCGATCAGGACGTTCGAAAAAGTGCTGCCCAAGCTGGTCGACACCGTCAGCGTCGCTTCCGAAGCGTTGCGCGAAATGGCGCTGGCGCTGGGCGTGCCTGACCATCGCATTTTTGAAGCGCACGTCGGCGGCGACCTCGATCGGTTCCGGCCCGACATCGACGGTTCGCGCGTGCGGCAACTGCACAACATCGACGGACCGATGGTTTTGTACCTCGGTCAGTTGCACGGCGCGCAGTACCTCGAACTGTTCTTGCAATCGGCCAAGCGGCTGATCGACGAGGGCTCGCCCGCGACCTTCGCGGTGGTCGGCGGCGGCGAACGCTTCGGCGAGTTGTTCCAACTGACCGAGCACCTGGGCATCAGTCACCGCGTCGTGTTCACCGGCGCGATCGACCATCACGAAATTCCGCAGTACATCAACGCTGCCGACGTGGCCGTCGCCTGCTTCGAGGACACGCCGCAAACGCGCTGCAAAAGCCCGCTGAAAATTTGCGAGTACATGGCCAGCGGCGCGGCGATCGTCGCCAGCAACATGGGCGAAGTGCCGCGGATGATCGGCGACGCGGGCGTGCTGGTCGCGCCGGGCAACGCCGAACAACTGGCCGCCGGCGTGGGCAAGCTGCTCGCCGACGAAGACCTGCGCCGCCGCCTGGGCGCCAAAGCCCGCCTGCGCGCGGAAACCAAATACAACTGGGGCGTCACCGCCGAGAATCTGCTGGAGGCCTATGAATTGGGCCTGCACGAGCGCCGATGGCTGTTCTGGCAGACCGATCCGAAAAAAAAAACGATCCCGCTGACCACGCCGCTGCCGCAGCCCCGCGCGCTGCCGGTCGCTGAACACCAGACCGAAGAACCGCCCGCGCCGATGCCCGAACCGCCGCAACCGGAAACCGCGCCCGCGGTGCCGACCTACGCGGCGATGCCCGGCGAGCCAAAATCCTCCGCCAGCGACAACGGCGGACCCGGCTCGCGATTGCGCGCCCCGGCGTTTCTCACCCGCGTGCGGTCGTTCATCGAGGGCAACCTCGACATCGTCGGCGTGCTCGACGGCCGCGAAAGCTTCGTCGGTCCGCACACGGTGCAGATCGACCCGACGAACGTTTGCAACAACGATTGTCTCGCCTGCTGGTGCAACAGCCCGCTCTTGCTCGACAAGGCGCTGCCGTCGCCCAAGCGCGATGCCGTGCTGCCGTTGCCGATCATCATCCGGCTGCTCGACGACATGATCGAGATGGGCAGCAAGGAAGTGTACATCGCCGGCGGCGGCGAGCCCTTCTGCCATCCGGATATCCTGACGATCATCGCCGAGATTAAAAAACGCGGATTGGTGTGCAACGTGAACACCAACTTTACGCTGATCGACGACGAGGTGGTAAAGTTCCTCGCCGACCAGCGCGTCGATTACATGACCGTCTCGGTGTGGTCCGGTACGGCGGATGTCTACAGCCTGCTGCATCCGAACAAGACCGAGGAGACCTACGAGCAGATCAAGCGCAACCTGATGCGTCTCAACGAAATCAAGCACATGGTGCCGTTCATCAAGGTCTACCATGTGATCAACAATCTCAATTTTCATCAGATCAAGGAGATGGTCGATTTCGCGCTCGATACGAAAAGCGAGTCGGTCGAGTTCACCGTGCTCGACACCATCCCCGGCCGCACCGATGTGCTGCTGATGAACGAAGAGCAGCGCGCCTGGCTGCATCGCGAGGCGTTGCGCGTCCGCGAGTGGATCGACAACGAACATCCGCCGCGTCTGCACCTGTTCAAATACGATCAGTTCCTCCGGCGCATCGGCGGCAGCCACACGACCACCGGCGAACACGACATGACGATCATCGATTCGATGCCCTGCACGGTCGGCTGGCAATTCGCGCGCATCATGGCCGACGGCGACGTCAACGGCTGCCTCAAGGCGCACCGCATCCCGCTGGGCAACCTGCACGAGACGACGTTCAAGGAACTGTGGACCAGCGACATTCAACGCGAGTGGCGCGACAAAACCAACGTGTTGGCCAAGGAAGATCCGTGGTTTGCCAACATCGGCAACGATCCGCACGCGAAGATCGGCTGTTATAAATCCTGCGACGACCTCGGCCGCATCGAACACCTGGTCGGCCGCTACCGCGCGATGTCCCCCACCGAACGCGCCGTGCTCAAGGGCGCGGCCTGGTGGCTTAAGTTCCGCGAAAAACAACTCGAAATGGGCGATTCGTGAACAAGTTCGTCTACCCCGACGATCGCGCCGGCCGCCGCTGGTCGACGCCCAACATTCCGCTCGTCATCGAGCGTCCGCCCGATCTGTGCGCCGCCGTCGCCCGCCTGTTGACCGAAGGGCGCATCGTCGGCTGGTTTCAGGGCGGCGCGGAATTCGGTCCGCGCGCGTTGGGGCAACGCAGCATTCTGGCCGATCCGCGCGATCCGCAAATGCATCATCGCCTCAACGAGCAGGTCAAACACCGGCAATGGTTCCGCCCCTACGCGCCGGCCGTGTTGCTTGAACATCTGAGCGAATGGTTCGATTTGGACGTGCCCAGCCCGCACATGTTGCTGAGATCGGAAGAGCGTCGTGTAGGGAAAGAGTGTAGATCTCGGTGG